>NZ_JNAW01000002.1:0-279607 GCF_000760215.1 Prochlorococcus sp. MIT 0603
GGGGGAATCGACCCCCTCGGTGTCGTAGCTAACGCGTTAAGTGTTCCGCCTGGGGAGTACGCACGCAAGTGTGAAACTCAAAGGAATTGACGGGGGCCCGCACAAGCGGTGGAGTATGTGGTTTAATTCGATGCAACGCGAAGAACCTTACCAGGATTTGACATCCTGCGAACCTCTTAGAAATTTGAGGGTGCCTTCGGGAACGCAGTGACAGGTGGTGCATGGCTGTCGTCAGCTCGTGTCGTGAGATGTTGGGTTAAGTCCCGCAACGAGCGCAACCCACGTTTTTAGTTGCCAGCATTTAGTTGGGCACTCTAGAAAGACCGCCGGTGATAAACCGGAGGAAGGTGTGGATGACGTCAAGTCATCATGCCCCTTACATCCTGGGCTACACACGTACTACAATGCTACGGACAAAGGGCAGCAAACTCGCGAGGGCAAGCAAATCCCATAAACCGTGGCTCAGTTCAGATCGTAGGCTGCAACTCGCCTACGTGAAGCAGGAATCGCTAGTAATCGCAGGTCAGCATACTGCGGTGAATACGTTCCCGGGCCTTGTACACACCGCCCGTCACACCATGGAAGTTGGCCATGCCCGAAGTCGTTACTCCAACCCTTGTGGAGGAGGACGCCGAAGGTGGGGCTGATGACTGGGGTGAAGTCGTAACAAGGTAGCCGTACCGGAAGGTGCGGCTGGATCACCTCCTAACAGGGAGACAAAAACTGATTATGATGTCTGATTTAAATTTAGGCCGTAATCCTGTCACCTTAGGTCGATCGGTACCTCAGATTAATTACTGAAAAATGAGAAATCTATCTTTCATAGTTGATTTCAGTTCCTAAACTTGTCTAGGTCACACCCAACAAACTTTCTCCTGGGCTATTAGCTCAGGCGGTTAGAGCGCACCCCTGATAAGGGTGAGGTCCCTGGTTCAAGTCCAGGATGGCCCATTCGTAGTTGGGGGTATAGCTCAGTTGGTAGAGCGCCTGCTTTGCAAGCAGGATGTCAGCGGTTCGAGTCCGCTTACCTCCACTGATCATCTACCTGATAACTCGTTTTGGAGATTGTCTTTTGTTTAATGTGATTTAGATGTTGTTCATCTGAATGAACCTAGCTTCCTATCACTCCTTTCATTTCTTTTAGGCTGATAAGACGCTGGGCTCTCTGTTTTTCTAAAGATTAACAGTTTGATTCAGTAGAACCTTGACAACTGCATAGGAAAAACTAGAAAACAAAGCATCTCATAGATGCATGGAAATCTTTTATTAGATATCTATGTTTAATTCTTGAGTTAGAGCAAAACATCTATTGCTTATTCACTACTTTTATATGTATGTGATTAACTAATTATATTAGTAAGTTAATAGATTTTAATGGTCAAGCTACAAAGGGCTCACGGTGGATACCTTGGCACACAGAGGCGATGAAGGACGTAGTTACCTGCGATAAGTCTCGGGGAGCTGGAAGCACGCTTTGATCCGGGAATTTCCGAATGGGGCAACCCTTAATACGACCAGCTGAATATATAGGCTGGAACGAGCCAACCCAGCGAACTGAAACATCTTAGTAGCTGGAGGAAAGGAAAGTAAAAACGACTCCCTAAGTAGCGGCGAGCGAACGGGGAAAAGCCCAAACCGACAATTTCGATTGTCGGGGTTGTGGGACAGCAACGTGGACCAATGAACCTAGAAGAAGCGTTTGAATGGCGCGCCATAGAGGGTGAAAGCCCCGTAATCGAAAGGAGAGTTGGCCTAGCTGTATCCCGAGTAGCACGGAGCACGTGGAATTCCGTGTGAATCTACGAGGACCACCTCGTAAGGCTAAGTACTACTGTGTGACCGATAGTGAAACAGTACCGCGAGGGAAAGGTGAAAAGAACCCCGGGAGGGGAGTGAAATAGAACATGAAACCGTGAGCTTACAAGCAATGGGAGCCCGACTAATCGGGTGACCGTGTGCCTGTTGAAGAATGAGCCGGCGACTTATAGGCACTGGCGGGTTAAACCGGGAATGGTGGAGCCATAGCGAAAGCGAGTCTTAATAGGGCGTTTGTCAGTGTTTATAGACCCGAACCCTGGTGATCTAACCATGGCCAGGATGAAGCTTGGGTGATACCAAGTGGAGGTCCGAACCGACTGATGTTGAAAAATCAGCGGATGAGCTGTGGTTAGGGGTGAAATGCCAATCGAACCAGGAGCTAGCTGGTTCTCCCCGAAATACGTTGAGGCGTAGCGTCTAGTGCTCCAGCAGGGGGGTAAAGCCACCATTTCGGTGCGGGCTGCGAAAGCGGTACCAAATCGATATGAACTCTGAATACCCTGTGTGTAACTAGGCAGTCAGACTGTGGGGGATAAGCTCCACACTCGAAAGGGAAACAGCCCAGACCGCCAGCTAAGGTCCCAAAATCAGCACTAAGTGATAAAGGAGGTGGGATTGCTTAGACAACCAGGAGGTTTGCTTAGAAGCAGCCATCCTCAAAGGAGTGCGTAATAGCTCACTGGTCGAGCGATCCTGCGCCGAAAATGAACGGGGCTAAGTGTTGTACCGAAGCTGCGGATTTACTTGTAAATGGTAGGGGAGCGTTCTATGTGGGGTGAAGCGTTAGCGTAAGCGGGCGTGGACTGCATTGAAGTGAGAATGTCGGCTTGAGTAGCGAAAACATGGGTGAGAATCCCATGCCCCGAAACCCTAAGGGTTCCTCCGGCAGGCTCGTCCGCGGAGGGTTAGTCTGGACCTAAGGCGAGGCCGAAAGGCGTAGTCGATGGATAACAGGTCAACATTCCTGTACCGGTTATGTTTTGGG
This sequence comes from Prochlorococcus sp. MIT 0603, assembly GCF_000760215.1. Lineage (NCBI taxonomy): Bacteria > Bacillati > Cyanobacteriota > Cyanophyceae > Synechococcales > Prochlorococcaceae > Prochlorococcus > Prochlorococcus sp. MIT 0603. The sequence goes on from NZ_JNAW01000002.1 coordinate 2,804, forward strand.
AAGGGGGACGGAGAAGGCTAGCCAATCCAGATGTTGGTTACTGGTTCAAGCGTTCAAGGCTTTGAGGAACGGAGAAAACGTTCTGAGCTAAGGCGTGAGTACGAGTTGCTACGGCAACGAAGTTGGTGATGTCATGCTTCCAAGAAAAGCCCTATACCCGTTAAGGCATAACTGCCTGTACCCGAAACCGACACAGGTGGGGTGGTAGAGAATACTAAGGGGCGCGAGATAACTCTCTCTAAGGAACTCGGCAAAATGGCCCCGTAACTTCGGGAGAAGGGGTGCCAGCGAGAGCTGGCCGCAGTGAAGAGGCCCAAGCGACTGTTTACCAAAAACACAGGTCTCCGCTAAGTCGCAAGACGATGTATGGGGGCTGACGCCTGCCCAGTGCCGGAAGGTTAAGGAAGCCGGTTAGCGTAAGCAAAGCTAGCGACTGAAGCCCCGGTGAACGGCGGCCGTAACTATAACGGTCCTAAGGTAGCGAAATTCCTTGTCGGGTAAGTTCCGACCCGCACGAAAGGCGTAACGATTTGGGCGCTGTCTCGGAGAGAGGCTCGGCGAAATAGAATTGTCTGTGAAGATGCGGACTACGTACACCCGGACAGAAAGACCCTATGAAGCTTTACTGTAGGTTGATATTGGTCTCGGGCTCTGAATGCGCAGGATAGGTGGGAGACTATGAAATAGTGCTTGTGGGCATTATTGAGTCAATGGTGAGATACCACTCTTTCAGAGCTAGGGTTCTAACGCTTACCCGTTATCCGGGAAGCGGACAGTATCTGCTGGGCAGTTTGACTGGGGCGGTCGCCTCCTAAAAGGTAACGGAGGCGTACAAAGGTTCCCTCAGGCTGGTTGGAAATCAGTCGTTGAGTGCAAAAGCAGAAGGGAGCTTGACTGTGAGACCTACAAGTCGAACAGGGACGAAAGTCGGTTTTAGTGATCCGACGGTTCTGAGTGGAAGGGCCGTCGCTCAACGGATAAAAGTTACTCTAGGGATAACAGGCTGATCTCCCCCAAGAGTTCACATCGACGGGGAGGTTTGGCACCTCGATGTCGGCTCATCGCAACCTGGGGCTGAAGTCGGTCCCAAGGGTTGGGCTGTTCGCCCATTAAAGCGGTACGCGAGCTGGGTTCAGAACGTCGTGAGACAGTTCGGTCCATATCCGGTGTACGCGCAGGAATATTGAGAGGATTTCTCCCTAGTACGAGAGGACCGGGAGGAACGCACCTCTGGTGTGCCAGTTATCGTGCCAACGGTAAACGCTGGGTAGCCATGTGCGGAGTGGATAACCGCTGAAAGCATCTAAGTGGGAAGCCCACCTCAAGATGAGTATTCCCATGGCATAAGCCAGTAAGGTCACGGGAAGAACACCCGTTGATAGGCTCTACGTGGAAGCCTGGTAACAGGTGCAGCGGAGGAGTACTAATAGACCGAGGGCTTGACCTACTTCTTCATCTAACAAAATTAATCTTTGTTTTTTAGCATATTTCTTTAATAACCTATGCAGTTCTCAAGGCTCAAACCTTGAACATGAAAATGTTTTCCTGGTGTTCATTGCGATGTAGCCCCACTCCGATCCATCCCGAACTCGGTTGTGAAATGCGTCAGCGGCGACGATATTTGGGGGGAAGCCCCCTGAGAAAATAGCTCAATGCCAGGTAAAACATTTTTCAATAATTTCCTAACTAGAACAATAACTTTTAAGCCCATCCTTTAAAGGGATGGGCTTTATTTTTGACAATTAGGACACCAGTGGGTCCCTCTCCCTAAGATTTTCTTCTTGATAATTGTTGTTCCACATTTTCTGCATGATTTATTCCCTCTTCCATAAACCCATGCTTGACCGCCATAATTTCCATTAACCCCTTTTAGGTCTCTAAAATCTTTAAATGTTGTCCCTCCTTTACCAATACTTATTTTTAATACCCTGAAAAGAGAGGCATATAACTTTTCAATCTCATACTTAGTAAGTTGATTTGATTCCTTTGTTGGAATAATGCCAGCTTCGAATAGGCTTTCATCAGCATATATATTTCCAATTCCGGCCAATGTAGCTTGATCTAAAAGAGAAGCTTTTATTGAACGTGTTCTATTTTTTAATTCATTTTGCAGATATGTAGGATTAAAATCTTTGCTAAATGGTTCAGGACCAAGCCTTTTTAAACCCCTTATCTTTTCTTCGGGAGAGATCCCATTTGGAATCCACCACATTTGGCCAAAGTTCCGTGTATCTACAAATCTAAGCTCAGACTCGTTCTGCCCTAATAGTCTAACTCGTGTATGAGGGCAGGTTTTATGCTTAGATGTAAACCATTGAAATTGGCCTGTCATTCTTAAATGAATAACCCACCAGCCACAAAAATTGTTTTGAATGTCTTGATTATGAAGGCTAGAAATTAAATATTTGCCTCTTCTGCGCCAATCCCCAATAACTAACCCCACCATTGCATTTATTAATACTTTTGAGCCTCCATCACTAGAGATAGACCTCTCTGATAATACTTCTATATCTTTTATAAGGAATTTTTCTAAGTGGTTTTCTAGACCCCTTTTTACAGTCTCGACTTCAGGAAGTTCAGGCAAAAAGTTAAACAGCTTCTAGCTCGTTTTCTGCAAAGTTATTGGTGTTGTTTCCACCATCAACACCGCTAAATGCGGCATAGTTTACCTTCTCAAAACGAACTACGACAGGATACTTGATGCCAGAAGTATCAACGGAAGCTACTTTACCTACTTCGTTGAACCAATATGATTCGGGTCTTTTGACTCTAACCATGTCGCCTCTTGAAATAGCCATTGTTTTTATGCTGTTATTTCAATAATAAGACTATCGTGGGATAAGTAAAAATTGGCTTTAGCGTCACAGAATGTCGCCCCTTTCTACTATTCCTTTAATAAAATAAGCTTTGCTATCTTGATGTGACCACAATACTTTCCCCTGACCCTTTAGCTCTTCAGTTGGATTTACCTGATCCAGATAAGGACGATATTAGTTCGATTGAATTTTTAGAACGTCTTCAAGAGGCATGGTTTATATGTGAAAAATTTGATCTTCATACAGATATTTGGAGAGGGAAGATATTACGTGTAGTAAGGGATAAAGAGAAGCGCGGCGGAGAAGGCAGAGGTGCAGGATTCCTTCAATGGCTTAGAGAGATGGATATAAGTAAAACAAGAGGCTATGCCCTTATTCAATTAGCAGAGTCAGCCGATGAGCTTATTTTAGAAGGGACTCTTGATGAGAAAAGTGTAAATAATTTCTCAAGACGATCTTTTATAGAAACAGCTCAATCTTCTCCTGAAGTCCAGCAGATGGTCGTAGAAGCTGCAAATAAAGGGAATGAGATTACGCGCAAGGAAGTCAGAAGATTGGCTGATGAATTTACTTCGGCTACAAGTCTATGCTTGCCAGAGGAGATTCGGCAAAGGACTCAAGATAATCTTCTGCCCCCTAAAATCGTTGCACCGCTAGCTAAAGAGTTGTCTAAGCTCCCTGATGATATACAAGATGACCTGCGAAGTGTGTTAAAGGATACCCCAGACATACAATCGATTAAGGAGATTACCTCTACGGCAAGATTCATTGGGAAGACAAATGATGCATCACTAGCATTGAGAGCTTTACAGAGAAAAGAGTTGAATGTAGAACAGGCAACAAAAGAAGCTCAGAGAATTGGCGCATTGAGTCTGTTAGTCGATGCTTTTTCGCAAGCAAAAAATATTGAAGCATCTGTCCTAAGATTCCATACTTCTTGGAGAAAGTTGAATGATTTGCATGACAGATTATGGGTTGAGAGCGGTAGTAGCACTCCTTATTTAAGGGATGTTCTTAAAGCGCTTCAAACTCTAAGTGGTTCAACTATGAGAGTCTCTTTAGGAGAGCTATATGGAGGAAAAAAAATTAGGTTGCAAGTAGTTGAAGAGGATGCTGACAAAATAGAACCTCCTGATGTAATTGAATTAGCTTGATTTCCCCTTTTAATTTAATTTGCATTCTCGCATAGATCTTCTATCAATTTAAATTCATAATTATTGGCTGGAGTAAACCATCTATCCCATTCCTTGCTAGGAATTTTCCAGTTAATACTGGTTGAATTGCAGTTTATAGCTAGTAATATTGGATCTCCATTCTTATTTTTAGCTAAGCCAATGCTATTAGCTTTATATTTCTTCCAGCTAGACCAATTTACTTTTAAGGAGCCATAATTGCGCCATTCAGATAAACCATCGTTAATTTGATCTAAATAATATTTTTCATTTAAGTATTCAAGATTTGAATTGCTTAAACTGCTGTTAATCTCTGTTAATGCATTTACCGGATCACTTAGAATAATTATTCTTTGACCTGGCTTGATAGTGCTTTTTTCTAATATATTGTTGTTATTCCTAAGAGTAACCAAATCAACATTATAGTATTGAGAAATCTTATATAAAGTTTCACCTTTTTGAACTATATGAAATCTAGGGTTAACTTTAGAATCGTATAGCATTATTAATTGTCCTGGATATAGAACATTTGGGTTTTTAATATTGTTAATTCTGATTAGATAATTTTTATTGATTCCATATAGTCTAGAAAGGCCAGTCAGTGTATCACCTCTTTTAACTATGTATGGTTTAAGCTGAAAATCATTCTTGTCTTCGCCAACCCTGACTTCTTTATTAGCCATTAAACTACTTGAATGATATATATTGCTTTTATGATTACTTGATTTTGAATTAATATTATGACTAAATAATTCTGTTAGGCAATTAATGTCAGATTTTCCCTTTAAACCCTTTGCCTCTAAATGATGTGTTGACATGAAAGATATAATAAATAATATTATCCCATAACTTCTCATAGTTAGCAGAATGACTGGAGATCTTTCTATCATAAAATATCAATTAACCTATCTATTCTATTTTAATATAATTTATTTCTTTATTACCTGAATAGATTCTTTATCAAAGAAACATCAATTTTGTAAGGAGGGTAGCGGAATTTCAGGTCTAACCAAAATGGCCGGCTTAAGATTGACTTCGTATGTGAGAATGTTTTGAAGCCTGCCTTTCCATGATAGTAGCCTGTCCCACTTGTCCCGACTCCTCCAAAAGGTAGCTCTGGTATTCCAGCTTGTATGATTACATCATTAAAGCAAATACCGCCAGAACTTGTTTGCTTTTCAAGCCTTCTCTGTTCTTCATCGCTTCCTCCAAACATATATATTGCAAGAGGCTTTTCAGCCTTTTGTATAATTTTAATAGCATCATTTAAATTGTTAATAGTTATAATAGGTATGATGGGACCGAAGATTTCATCTGAAATAATCGGGTCTTCAATATTTTGAACATTGATTATTGTAGGAGATACCTTTCTTTTTAAATGATTAATCTTTCCTCCACTAATTATCTTTCTCTCTGACCTTGCAGTTTCAATTAATCTAGTGATCTTGTCAAACTGTCTAATATTTATATTTGATATTTCTTTAGAATCCTCCGGATTCTCACCATAAAAAGATTTTATATAATCTTTGATTTTTTGAATTAATATATCTTTTAACTCTTTTTGTACAAATAGATGATTTGGTGCCAGGCAAGTTTGACCAGAGTTTAAACTTTTCCCCCATACAATTCTTTTTGCGGTTACATCTATATTTGCTCCGGATAAGATTATCGCAGGATTCCTTCCGCCTAATTCTAGTGTTACTGGTGTGAGGTGCCTTGCAGCTGAGCTCATTACCTTTCTTCCTATTTCTCCTCCACCTGTGAAGAAAATATGATCAAACTTTTCAATTAATAGCTTTTCTGCAAACTCTCCATCTCCTTGAACAACTTTTACTACATCATTTTCGAAATGCTGTGAAACTAGCTTTTCTATTAAATCAGATGTTGCAGGTGCATATTCTGAAGGTTTAATAATGGCAGTATTTCCAGCAGCCAATGCAGATACTAGAGGCTGTAATGTCAACATGAATGGATAATTCCATGGACCGATTATTAGAACACAGCCTAAAGGCTCACTGATTAACTTTGCGTGTCCTGGTTTAAGCCAAATAGGAATATCTATCCTTTTAGGCATCATCCAATTTGAGAGGTTTTTATTGGCTATTTTTAACTCTTGTTTGAGTGCAATGATCTCAAACAACGCTTCTGTCGATGGTTTTCCTAAATCGTCGGCTAGCGCTTTAATTATTTCCTGCTCGTTCTTAGAAATAAGTTCTTTAACTTTTTCCAGTTGAATCCTTCGCCATCTCTCAGGTCTGGTTTCTCCTGAGAGAACTTTCTCTCGGAACCTTTTTATGTTGAGTTCTTTTAGATCCAAAGCTTATAAAAATGATTTTAGTAAATTAAGAGCTTGAAAGGACATCCTTATTTAAGATTCAAAGAAAAAATGAAAATCAAAGATATCCAAAGAGATTTTATTCCATTAAAGTATTCAATGAAATTCTACAAGATATTGACAATACTTAAGAGAATACTCTTCAAATCATTCTATTAGCTTTACCTATTAATTAGCTTAAATTTATTTACTTGAAAATAACATAGACATTTCGGACCTTTTTGTAACTTAAATGAGTTATTCTATACCGCCTTTGACTGTAGTCAAAGGCCAATACTGAGATCAAAGAATCATCTTTAAAGTTGCTGTGAACTTCTTTTTCATCAGCAATAAGATTTTTACTCGATCCTTAAGAAATACAAGCCTTCTTCTCTGGTGAAAAGTGCTTTCCATATGCCTCCACAGATTATATGAAGTTCAGCTATGAACTTTTGACTATCTCCGGATTCCATCCATTGTTTCTTTATTAAAGGGATTTTCTCTTGCATGACAAGCATTGGGATCTGAATCAAGAGAAGACTTTCATCAGAATTCACTCTTCGCAAAGACCCTGTTTCACTCTTTTGGAATACTCTTAAAAGCAAGTCATTGATGAGTTTCTCTCCTGTTTTTCCTGGGTTCGAGCCCAAATCAATGAATTCTTTAATTGAACGACCTCCAAGGGGCATAGCTCTTTTCCCGCTTTGCTCAATTAATGCAAGTGCGATCAAATATGGGTCTTGTAACATGATGAGGATTTAATAACTTATAATATCTAGAATGATACCTTAAAGTATTTAACTTATCCCTGCAATTGCCTTGCCTGCAATCCAACCACTGGTCCAGCAATGTTGAAAATTAAAACCACCAGTTACGCCATCAATATTCAGTATTTCCCCAGCGAAATAGAGATTTTTACATATACGACTTTCCATAGATTTCAAATAAACTTCTTTTAAATTTATTCCTCCAGCAGTCACAAACTCTTCTCCAAATGGACCTTTACCTTTTACTATATGAAGATTTTTAGCTAAGTTTTGACATAGATTTTCTTCTTGTAATTTTGATAGATCTGCCCATCTGATTTGATCTTCGATTTTTAGACTTTTTAATAATGCTAACCATATTCTATTAGGAATATTATTAAAAGGCTTGTGTCTTTTTAGAGTGTAGGAAGCATACTTATACCTATGTTTTTTCAATATTCTTTTAGTTGTTTCTATATCATTATTCGACCAGCCTATGTATAGCTTTGATTTATATTTATCACTATTTAGATCGAGTGCAGCAAATGCAGAAAGTTTTAGAATAACTGGTCCACTGAGCCCCCAATGTGTAATTAACATGCTCCCAGATTGCTCAAATAATTTGCCATTACAGACAAGAGATACATTTACTTCATTTACAGCAATACCTGCACAAGTCTTTAACCAAAGTGTGTTTAGCTGAAGGCTAAATAGTGATGGAACTGAAGGAATAGTCTTATGACCTAGCTGGGCGGCTATTTTTTTGCCACTTGGCCCTCCTCCTGTGGCGATTAAAATCTTTTTTGAATTAAAAGATACATTATTTCTGCATTCTAATTGAAACTTTTCATCCGAATTTTTTTTAACTGATTCAACCTTTGAATTCGTGAAGCATTGAACCCCTGCTAAAAGTGCAGCACTCTTTAGGCATTTGATTACTTCAAGAGATGAATTTGATTTCGGGAATATGCGTCCATCTATTTCGATTTCTAAATCCAAACCTTTTTCAGAAAACCAAGTCATAGCATCACCTGCAGCAAAGCGGCTGAAAGGACCGAGTAATTCTTTCTGCCCCCTAGGGTAATGCTCAACTAAATCCCTTGGTTCCCAGCATGCATTAGTGATATTACATCGACCACCACCGCTAAGACGTACTTTTTCTAGAGTTTTTGAAGTTGCTTCTAGTAAACATACTGAATGGATTCCATGCTCAGCTGCTGTTATAGCAGCCATAAAACCTGCGGCTCCGCCACCAATTACTATTAAATCAAAGGTTCTTTTCAATTAACTCTGAATTCAATAAAATTAAAATAATCCCTCCTAACGGAAATGACTCGCCAATCTCTTCTAAGAGCATTGTTTCCTGACTAATCTTTTAGAATATGTAAAATTCAAATAGCTACTTATCTCTTAAATCTATCTAAAATCTCCTTCTTCAATATAATATATTCATGATAGAGACCTTTAAAAATAAATCAGCTGCCAGATATTTATTTGGAGCAGGCTTGATATTATTATTGATTTTCACTAATAAAGTATTTGATATTAATCAGATCAACAATCTAATTTTAAATACTCAAGAGAGTATAGGAAGAATAAGTTTTTTAGCAGCATTTTTGATCTTCTTATTGAGGTCTTTGAGTATCCTTATTCCAATTCTTCCAGGTACTTATTGCTCTGTCATAGCAGGATATTTATATGGCTTTGAAATTGGCTTGTTACTTATTTTTGTTGCAGACCTTATTTCTTGCTCCTGTTCGTTTTTCCTTGCAAGAAGCTTAGGTAGAGGATTTGTGAGAAAGATATTAGGTTTTAGACAAATGCAAAAAGTAGAGAGCTTTAGTAGCAAATATCTTGAAGGTAATTTCTTTTTAATGACAGGTTGCTTAATGACTCAATTCTTTGATTTTGTTTGCTATGCAGTTGGCCTAACTAAGGTTCCTTGGAGAAAATTCATGCCTGCATTAGTCTTAAGTATAATAATTTCAGATGCTCCATTTGTTGCAGGTGGATATACATTAAAAGGACTGAATAGCCTAAAGGAAATTTTAAATGGTCAAGTTCAGGTTCTTAATGGGAACTATTTACTGGTATTTATAGCTTGTGTTATTTCAATATTTGGATTGGGATTCTTAAATATTTTCATTAATAAAGCGACTAGATCTAAACGTCTTAGATAAATATTTCGAATATAGATTTTTTATTCTATAGAATTAAAATTTGCAATAGCTAATTGTTTAACAATCTTTAGCTTTAAATCTAAATTTTCTTGCCTTGCAAATTGGGCATACCCAACTATCAGGCAGCTTTTCAAAAGGAGTACCTGCTGGTATTGCTTGTGATGGGTCTCCACGATCAGGCTTGTATGTATATATACAATCTCTGCATTGGTAATTTGATTTATCTAAGCCAATATTCATAATATTTGTTCTCTTTTCTTAAAGATCGCAGATAATGACCTTTAATGCAATTAAATTGACAATTTCAAAATCAAATAATCTCCTTCTCAAGATTAAACTAGTTTCTGGCGAAAGCGCTATTATTTATACTTAAAAATACTATTAGCCATGTGAATCCTAGTATAAATGCAGTGCTTAGAATTAAAATAAATGAGATAATATTAATATCTACATTTAGAAAATCAGACGCTTCTGTTATTTGATTTAAATATGATGAATTTAAAAAATTCATTTTTATTTGTCGCCATGGGTATGAGCAATTCCCAGTTCATGCATTCGAGCATGCTCATCTATTGAATCTGTAAGTCTATGTGCTCCAGAACCAAAAGAGTTATACATTCCATAAGCTACTGAGCCAAATAGCATAGTAAGGATTACTCCTATTAAAATGTAAGGTGATGGATTTGTAGACGAGATTTCCATGAATTAATTTTATTGATTATTCGTTTATTATCCTATTGATTTCAAAATAAATAAACCTCATGTTTATCAATCTGGCCAATAATATACTTCATTTTTAAGTGCTATTATTTTCTGATTAATGTTGCAATTTTTATATTAACTGCTTGACTATATAAGTAATTTATGAGTAAAGCAAAACACCTGTTAACTCTATTGATATCCATAAACAGGCTGTAATGGATATCATCAAGAATATTATTTGATCGGAACTTGCCATGGTAATTGTTTAATTAGCTACGCACTAATCAGACCTCTCCTTATAAATTGCATTGCAAATATTGCTCCAAGGAAAAACACTGTTGGGATGCCTAAGGCATTGACTGCAAGAGTCCTAACCGTAAATACTGGGTATCCTCCTTTAGGCCTATTGTCAGGAATTATGCCGCTATCCTCCCAATCCTGATAGTTCTCTAAAGATGGTACGCCTGGTAACGTTTCATTATTCCATTTAAAAACACCCCAATATGAAAGCCAAAAGATTGTTGATGCAGCAGCTATGAAAACAGGAGCTAATACAATTAATGTTTTAAGAACCATCGCCAATAAATAATCGAATATTTATATTCTTTCCCAAGTCTTTTCGCTAGGCTTATCATTTTTTAGAGTGGCTTGTTCTAAAAGCAACCAATCCATGTTCAATTTGAATATCTATAATTATTGTCACCCTGAAATGTTATATATTTTAGTTGCAAATGTATAGCTTGTCGAATGGACTAAGGATGTGTAATTGAAAAATAGTTAGGACTTATTAAACCTATTAGAATTATAGTAATTAATTCTTGATTTTTTTAATTTTAATATATCTCACATATAGCTTCCCTCTTAGTCAGTATTGCATATTAAAAAATCTTCTATTTCCTTAGATATATCGTCATTAATTAAATCTATATTTGCACTTAACATCGACCCGTAAATATCGAGCTTCTTTTTCTTTACTTGTCCATAGGACTGGGAGTTTATTTGTAAGTTTAACTCCTTGGAATTAGCGAAAAAAGAGTATTCATAACCTGCAAATACGTGAACATCTGCTTCTTTCGAATTAATGCTTGCCAGCCTTTGCCGCTCCTTCTAATGGTTGCCATTTCTTGAATTGCATCAGGTCAGATGCATCAAGCAAGAATGATCAACAGAGCAAAACTGGACTTAAAAGTGGACGTCCACTTTTAGATATCAAGAACCCCTAGTGCCTGAAATAGTTTCTCTTAGAAGAGGTCTGGGCTAGTGCCCTCGTCGGGACTTGAACCCGAGACCTCTCCCTTACCAAGGGAGTGCTCTACCGCTGAGCTACAAGGGCTTGTGGAAGGTGGGCCGGGTTGGATTTGAACCAACGTAGGCAGAGCCAGCGGATTTACAGTCCGCCCCCATTAACCACTCGGGCACCGACCCTCTAACCACTCAAGGACATTACCAGTTAAAGCGACTTAATTTCTCGAATATGTTGGGCGTTTGATTCTTAGTCGATACGATTTGTGTAGTACTAGTACTAAAAGCGTTGATTCATTTTTTGCTTATCAATGGACCAAACCTTAACCTTCTAGGGAAAAGGGAGCCTTCGATTTATGGTCCAGATACCCTTCAGTCGATAGAGTCTGAACTTCAAAAGAAAGCTCAGCAAGAAGGGATAGATTTAGAAAGCTTTCAGAGTAATTCTGAAGGTGAGTTAGTTGATCGAATCCAGAAGGCTATTGGAAAAGTAGATGCGATTATGATCAATGCAGGGGCTTATACTCATACTTCGGTTGCTTTGAGAGATGCATTGTTAAGTGCAGAAATTCCTTATGTGGAATTGCATTTAAGCAATACTTATGCAAGAGAATCTTTTCGGCAGAAATCATTATTAGCTGATCGAGCGATTGGAATAATTAGTGGTTTTGGGGCCATGAGTTACCAATTGGCATTTGAAGGGATGCTGGATTTTCTGAAGAGAACAAAAACAAGTATTAAAAGCAATGAAACTAATTAGATCGCCAGAAAAGACTTCTTCAAAGATCAAGTGGCTTATTAATCCCTCTAATATCAGTTGGGTTCGACAAGCTGTTTCTCACCCTATAGAAGTTTTAATAGATCATGCGAATTGTGAAAGGAAAGCAGCTGGTGCGGCTATTCAGATGATGTTTAGATATTTATGTGAGCCAGGTTTAGCTGAAGTTTTAAGTCCATTAGCAAGAGAAGAACTGGAGCATTTTGAAAGGGTTATTCATATCTTGCATGCTAGGGGCAGATATTTAGAGCCCTTGCCAGCGCCACCTTATGGAGGCATCTTGGCAAGGAGCGTTAGGAAAGAAGAGCCTTATAGAATGCTGGATAGCTTTCTTGTCTCCGGTTTGATTGAAGCAAGGAGTCATGAAAGGATGAATTTGCTTGCATTACATAGCCCAGATTCTGAGTTGAGAGATTTATACAGCGAATTACTTCAAAGTGAGGCCAGACACTTCTGTCTTTATTGGAACTTGTCTGTGGAGCGTTTCGATAAATCAGTGGTAATTGCTAGATTAAGTGAATTAGCAGAAATTGAATCAAATATTCTATCTGTTCTGCATCCTGAGCCAAGAATGCATAGTTAGAGATGATTTTTTGTAATGCCATTTAAAAATCATCTAAATTTTCAGTCAGGCTTGACTTTTGTGGGTGTAGGACCTGGTGATCCCTCCCTTATGACCATTGCAGCGGTTGAAGCGATTAATAATGCAAGTTTAGTTGCTTATCCAGTAACAAAAATAGGTGAAAAAAGTATCGCTGGTGAAATCGCATCTGAATTAATTAAAGAAAAAAAATGCCTCCCAATTGTTTTCCCAATGGTTCAAGAAGATGAGCTCTTACAATCTGCATGGGAGGAAGCTAGCTTTAAATTAGCTGAGGAAGTTAGGAATGGAGAGCAGGTTGCATTGCTTTGCCAAGGTGACCCATCTTTATATGCTACGAGTGCTTATGTATTGAATTTAGTCAAATTAAAATACCCTTTTTGCTCTGTAAAAGTAATCCCTGGTGTTTCCTCCTTTAATGCTGCTGCTGCGATTGCAAAAGTTCCATTATCATTGCAAAAAGAACAGCTTTTAGTATGCCCAGCCCCAGATATAGTAATAGATTTGGAAATGCTATTAGATGATGTTATTAATTCTAAGAAAGTACTTGTATTGATTAAATTAGGGAAAAGATGGCTATGGGTTAGAAAAGTTTTGCAAGAAAAAGGCTTGTTGTCTAATAGTGTATTTGCACAAAGAGTAGGTTTCTCTGATCAAGTAATTCTTAATGCTCAGGAAATCTCTATTGAGGATGCTAATTATTTTTCGTTGTTAATTGTTAGAAAAGGCTGCGCTTTTTAGTATTTGGTTCAGATTCAAGTGGTCATCATTAATTCTTAAGTTGCTTCTTTTTAGACTATTTTCATTATTCACAAACGTCGATTTCCTTATAAGAAATCATTTCAATCATGAATGATTTATGGCCACTTAGCAGAGAATTGTATTTAACAATCCTTTCAGATAGAATTAGCGATTCTTTTGTTTGTAAATTGATTTGGGAAAGGCTAGATTACAAGCCTTCCAGTGATGAATTGGAACGTTTTTATGCAGGTCCAAACACTCCTCTTTATTGGAGTGAAAAGTTTCCAGAAGCCCCTCAGGTGATAGCTAGAAGATCAGCTTCTATTCATTTAACTCGATCAATACCAAGAGAGTACAAGCAATCGTTGAAAAATTGCTTGGGTTTCAAAGGATACAAGGTTGAAGATTTGTACCCAAGGAGAACACGAAGAGCTACTGCTGTTAATTGGCTTTTAGCATGGAGCTTGCTAAGAAATGATGAATTGATTCATGAAGGTCCGTTACCTCCTTTGAGTGCTATCCCTGAGAACCCAATATCTGGTCATCCTGGCGACCCTAAGATCGAATGAATTTTTTGCCTTAAAAATGAAATTTATAGTGCATTATTAAAAAACTATTTTCAAGTAATTAAGTTTCCTTTGCTTTCCTCTCCTCAAAAGTTGGTTAATTTCTCTATTCATAAGTATTGTCAATAAAGAATTATGTTTAGGAGAAAATGGCGAAGCCTATTGTCGCCATAATTGGACGGCCTAATGTTGGCAAGTCAACTTTGGCTAATAGGTTATGCCGAAGTAGAGATGCAATAGTTCATGATCAACCAGGTGTTACTAGAGATCGTAGCTATCAAGATGGTTTTTGGGCAGATAGAGAATTTAAAGTAGTCGATACAGGTGGATTGGTTTTTGATGATGAGACTGAGTTCTTGCCTGAGATTAGAGAACAAGTGAATTTGGCTCTTTCAGAAGCTGCTATTGCTTTAGTTATAGTTGATGGTCAAGAGGGCCTTACGGCTTCAGATGAGGCGATAGCTGCGTGGCTTAGAAGTTATAAATGTAAAACCCTTTTAGCTGTTAATAAATGCGAATCGCCTGACCTTGGCCTGGCTATGGCCGGCGAATTTTGGAGATTAGGACTCGGTCAGCCTTATCCTGTTTCAGCTATTCATGGTGCTGGTACTGGCGAATTGTTGGACAGCTTGATTTCTTTACTGCCACTTCATGATTTGACTCAAGCTGAAGATGAGCCTATAGAGCTAGCAATTATAGGGAGACCAAATGTAGGCAAGTCAAGTCTGCTAAATGCAATATGCGGTGAGAATAGAGCAATAGTAAGTTCGGTTCGAGGTACTACGCGTGACACCATAGATACATCCTTATATAAAGAAGGCAGAAATTGGAAGTTATTAGATACGGCCGGTATCCGTAGACGTAAGAGTGTTAACTATGGTCCTGAATATTTTGGAATTAACCGTAGCTTTAAAGCGATTGGTAGAAGTGACATTTGCCTTTTGGTTATTGATGCATTAGATGGCGTGACAGAGCAAGATCAACGTCTTGCTGGAAGGATTGAGGAAGAAGGACGCGCGTGCTTGATAGTTGTAAACAAATGGGATGCGGTTGAGAAAGATACTTACACATTGCCATTAATGGAAAAAGAGCTGCGTTCCAAGTTGTATTTTTTGGATTGGGCACAGATGTTATTTACTTCTGCTCTTACTGGCCAAAGAGTAACCTCTATATTTCATCTTGCTTCTTTAGCAGTGGAGCAACATAGACGGAGAGTTTCAACCTCAGTTGTTAATGAGGTGGTTTCTGAAGCTTTGAGTTGGCGTAGTCCTCCTACTAGTCGAGGTGGGCGGCAGGGACGCCTTTATTACGCAACTCAAGTTGCAAGCTCTCCCCCTACATTTACACTTTTTGTAAATCAACCTAAGCTTTTTGGAGATTCTTATAGAAGATATCTAGAACGGCAATTACGAGAGGGGCTAGGTTTCGAAGGAACTCCTTTGAAGCTTTTTTGGAGAGGGAAGCAGCAAAGAGAAGTTGAAAAAGATTTGAGGCGCCAAGAAAAGTTAAATTCATAAGTATGGATCTTTTAAGAAATTTTCCTATTGGTCAATATGTATCGGGTAGGTCAGGTTGGTTAAGGAGCCTTGATCCAAGGTTGAAATTTGCATGGGTTTTGATGTTTTTAATTTCACCGGTCCTTGCCGGTTCTTCTTGGAGAATAGGATTATTGGCAGCGCTTTTGCTGATTACTTTTTGTGGTGCCTTACCTACAAGAATCGTCTGGAGGTCACTCTTTTTCTTAGGTCTCCTATCATCCTTTTTTGGCCTATTGGCCATTTTACTACCAACAAATCAAGCAGCTTTAGAGTTAACAGTTAGATCATCCCAAGAACTTCCTAATGCAATTGCATTAGGAAGTTCTTGGGATGTAATTAGTATTGGTCCAATAGCTATTTGGAAAATATCTTTAGGTCCATTTGCAATTGATAGGTCTTCAGCTGAATTAGGTATTAAGACTTCAACATTGATTTTTACTGTTGTGCATAGCGTTAATTTGATGCTTCTAACAACTTCCCCGGAAGATTTAATGTGGACTCTGAGATGGTATTTAAGGCCAATTGGCTTTGTAGGCTTTCCTCTAGACAGAATAAGTTTTCAATTGCTCCTTGCATTTCGCTTTATTCCTTTAGTCCAAGAAGAGTTTCAGAATTTAATAAGATCTATTGTAAATAGAGCGGTAGATTTTAGAAAACTTGGATTTAAAAAATCTATTGGATTAGTTCTTTCTATAGGCGAAAGACTACTAGTTAACATTTTATTAAGAGCAGAGCAAGGTGCAGATGCTCTGCTAATAAGAAATGGTGGTATTCTTTTAAGCCCAGCTTTATTTAAGCCTAAGAACCTTATTCGTAAAAGAACTGCTTTTTTAAACCTAATTTCCTTGTTTGGACTCCTTCTAAGTATATTATTACGTAAAAAATATGGATAGTTGTGAGACTTTTAAACTTGAAGGTGAGTTTTTAATCTGTTTGGAGAAGCATTTTATTTATTGATATCAAAAATCATTTAGATTTTTCTCAAGTTGCAAGTATCCTAGATGAACGAAATAACTTTCTAATTAAAAATTGAGCTCTACTTCTGAGTCTTATCTCAATCATCCTACTTTTGGGATGCTTTATTTAGTTGCTCCTGCTGGAGAAGGTAGAGATATATATGCAACTTTATATGCGCAGAAGATGTTTTTTTTAGTAACCTTGCAGGCAAGAGGGGCTGAGTTTGAAGTGATTCCATATATGGATGCCCGCCATTATGCAGATTTAAATGTGTCTCGTTGCAGAAAGAATAGATCTCCAGACTTAGAAGTTTGGCAGACGTTGTTTAAGCAGACTTTCCTTTAGGTGGCTCTCTAGCTTTTAATGAATCTCACAGAGTTTCGCGATAAGTTGCCTAGTGGGGTGAATTTACTTGCTGTTAGCAAGGGACAATCTGTTAGTGCTATTAAATGGCTTGCTTCTCAGGGGCAAGTTGATTTTGGAGAAAGTAGAGTCCAAGAGGCTCTCCCAAAAGTGGAGATGTTAGATGATTTGAAAGAGATTAATTGGCATTTTATTGGAAGCTTGCAAGCAAATAAAGTTCGTCAAGTGGTCAAAAATTTTAATGTAATACATTCTGTTGATTCCTTGAAATTAGCCAAACGCATTTCAAGAATTGCCGGAGAGGAACATAAGGTTCCTAGAGTCATGGCTCAAATTAAATTAAGACAGGACCCAACTAAATTTGGTTTTAGCTCTAATGAGCTTTTGGATGTCTTTGAAGAATTTGTTCAATTACCCAATATCAATTTATTAGGAGTAATGACGATTGCTCCCCTTAATCTTGATCGAACAGAGAGAAAGATCCTTTTCAGGGAATGCAGACTTTTAGCAGATAAATTGAAGTTGCAAGATTGTTCAATGGGGATGAGTAGAGATTGGGAAGATGCTGTGGACGCAGGCGCCACTTGGATTAGGTTAGGCACTTTCTTGTTTGGTGATAGGCATAGGGTTTGAGCTCAATTGCGGCGAGATATAAATAAAAGCAATTAAAAACCTTGCCCCTACCTGTAAATAACGTTATTTAGGTAATTAAGGATAGATTTCTTCCTTTTAAAGGTCTAATAACCTGATTAAAACCAGGCATTAACCTAAACAGCCCAAAATCATTCAGAGAGGAATTAGCTGGTGTCACTTATTTCACGTCTTAGAGCAGTTGTTGCTGGTGACGACTATTTAGATGGTGATTTTGATGAGCTCGACTATGATGCTGGCGAAGATTTTGATTCGAGCAATCAAGGAGGAAGGTATTCAAGTGGTTTAGCACCTCTTTCAGATTCCAATCCTTTCAACAATAGAGGTGCTTCTTCTAAAGTTGTTGGCATGCCGGGGATATCAACAGCGACGGCAGAAGTTAGTCTTATGGAGCCAAGAAGTTTTGATGAAATGCCTAAAGCAATACAGGCTTTAAGAGAAAGAAAAACTGTTATCTTGAATTTAACCATGATGGAGCCAGATCAGGCTCAAAGGGCAGTTGATTTTGTTGCTGGAGGAACTTTTGCGATTGATGGTCATCAAGAACGAGTAGGCGAAAGTATTTTCCTTTTCGCACCAAGTTGTGTTGCGGTTACAAATTCATTTGAAGAAGAACCTTCTCCTTCCAATGTGAATGACAAGGAGCATGAATCTTCTTCAGTAGACACCGTAAGCGCTCCAGAACCTGCTTGGGGTGCTTCTACTTCTATAGCAGCGACAGCGATTTAAGATTCACGTGTCTTTGTCGCTAGCGGTAATTGGATTAGGGCGAATGGCTCAAGTTATTCTTACAAGTTTGTTGGAAAAGGGTGCTTTTAAACCACAAGAAGTATTAGGTGTTGTTGGTCAGCCTGGAACAGTAAGTAGGGTATTAGAGCATTTCCCAAATGATTTGGAAGTTGTTGATTCCCATAATCCAAAAGCAGATTTGGTATGGGATTCACCAGTAAAAATCTTGGCAGTTAAGCCTCAACAATTAACCCAAATCCATGAAAAGGTTTCTTCTAGGTGCGACTCCATTCGAGGAGAGAAACCTTTGTTGATTTCAATTTTGGCTGGAGTAAAGTTGGAGAGATTGCAAGTATTGTTCCCGTCCCATGCATGTGTGAGAGCAGTGCCTAATGCGCCAGCACTTGTAGGTGCAGGCCTGACTGGTCTTTCATGGGGAAAAGAAGTTTCTTCTGAGCAGAAACAAATAGTTAAGGGCCTTTTTGAGCCAGTTAGTGAAATATGTGAGTTGCCTGAGGATCAATTGGACGCTTTCCTGGCATTGACTTCTTCTGGTCCAGCATACTTAGCACTGATATCAGAAGCATTGGCTGATGGTGCTGTAGCAGCAGGTTTGCCTAGGGATCTGGCGGATAATTTAACTCACTCAACTCTTGAAGGAACTGCTTTGTTGCTAAAACAAAAGGGATTGCACCCTGGGCAATTAAAAGACATGGTCGCTTCACCTGCAGGCACCACTATCAGAGCCATTAGGCATCTAGAGAAAGAGGGAGTTCGTTCGGCTCTTATTGAGGCTGTTGTGCTTGCTGCTCAAAAGAGCAGAGAAATGTGAGATAAATCCTTCTCTAGTGAAGTAGCTTGTTATATAGATTCTCTAGAGAATCTATGTTTTTTTTCAGAGTATATTGATTTAAAACTCTTTGTCTTGCTCTTAACCCAAGCTCTGAAGTGAAAAATGGGTTATCTCTCATAACTGGTAAAAGAGTTTTTAATTGTGAGGTAACACTTTCTGTGCTGATGGTAATACCTGCTCCTTCTTTGAGAACTTCCCCATCAGCTCCAGCATCAGTCGCTATACATGCGGTTCCTGTTGCCATTGCTTCTAATAAGGCTAAAGATAATCCTTCTACTAGGCTTGGAAGAATAAAAACCTCTGTGCATTGCAATAGAGCTACTTTCGTTTTGAGATCAGATTCATATCCCCACCAATTGATTTTACAATCAGAAGTTGATAAGAAGTTATTTTCTAGGGTTGGCCTTAGAGGGCCATCCCCGACAATGACAAGTTGGCAGCCTTTCATATTAACTGCTTTCCATGCCTTTAACAGGGCTTCTACATTTTTCTCTGCGGCAATTCGTCCCATATAAAGAAAAGTTCTTTTTCCACCGAGTCTTTTTTGTACTTCTATTTGTTCATGATTGGTAGATTGCTCAGCATTGGGTTGCCAAAGATCTGCATCTATACCATTAGGTATAATCTCTAGTCGGTTCTCTTTAACGCCTAATTTTGTAAGCACTTCTGCTTGTGAGTCTGAGAAGACAATTACTTTGTTATATCTTGATAGTGAAGGTGCATACAGTTGATATGTAAGTTGCTGGGTGCTAGCAGAAAGACTTCTGATCTTTGAATCAAAGGGTGGGTGAAATGTTGCTAATAGCGGCAAATCCATTTGATTGCATAAATCAGGCAATCTAAAATCAAGTGGAGAAAGAGTAAGACTTGCGTGCACAATATTGGGTTTTAATCTCTCCAAAGATTCTCTCAGTTCACGTTGTGCTCTTGGGGAAGGGATTGTATAAACCTGAGATTTAATTAGATATGGAAGACTTACGTCGGGATCATTTGCTAAGAGGGATGTTTTCGAAAAGTCAGAGTCAGTTGGGTTGTCAAAGTGAATAAAGCTTGTTTGATACCCTCTTTTTTTAAGTGCTTTGGTAGTAGTTAAGCCATAACTGACATTTCCACAAAAAGGAGATTTTTTGCCAAGCCAGGCTATGTGTGCCACCTAGTTTTTTTGATGAACTTCTTGAAAGCTAGCAGGTGATTAAGCAATCTTCTAAGAGTTATTGCGTGGCACCAAAATATTTTGCTTAAGTTAGAGTTGCTTTTAGCATGGTTAATGCATTTAGCTTTTTATTAAGATGTGCTCCTATCCAAATTTCAACAACCTTAAGTAATTTTATCCAAACTGAAAAAGGTCCAAGAAGCTCTCCGTTTTTTTTAAGTGGTAAAGGAGCATTCACTAAACGTTGTAGCAGAGCGAGTTCAGATGCATTTAATATAATTCCTTCATTAATGATTGTGCCAATAGCAAAACCTTCATTAGCAATTAGAGTGCAACTCCATTCCCAATTACCTATGGGAGGGATTAGATCTTGGCCACTTTTGCAACATGTATGAATAGGCAAGCCATATCCTCCAAGTGCTAGTAAATGAATACAAGATTGTACACAATTGGCCAAAACTTCTAATGGGGCAATATCTTTTTTTTGGAGACGTTCTAGATGAATTAAGATTGCTTCAAGTATTTCAGGTTGAGGATCATTAGTCCCTACTAGTAATATTGATAACTCAGACAAGGATTGTGCGGTAGCAAGGGTTTCTAATTGCTCTCCTAGCATGCTGAAGCTTTTAAGAATTTTGATTTGCCTTGCTTTAAGCAGGCTGCCTTTACCTCCAACTTGTAGCTCAAGAAAAGTCAAGGGTGAAGTAGCAGCAAGTCGACTTTTAGGTCGTCTTGCACCAGGAATAGCAATACGAATAATTCCTTCTTCATAGCTCAAAACTGTTAGCAATCGATCATTCTCACCTAGAGGACCTACTTTTAATGCAAGACCAGTGATTTTTTTGTCACGAGTCATATGGTTTCCTTTTAGGCTTTGCTTCTTTTGCTATTTCTGTCCCAAATGAGGTTCCAATCGAAGTTGCTCCTGCATTAATTAGATCACAAGTCTGAAAAAGATTTTTAATTCCTCCAGCTGCTTTAATTTCGCAACGATTTTTGATTAGGTCATGTAACTCTAAAATATGGTCTTGAGTAACTGCTTTGCCAAACCCATTGCCTGTTTGAATTCCTCTCGCTCCAGCATCTATACAGGCTTCTATGGCTAACTCAAGACTCTCTTTAGGAAGTCTCATTGAGTCTAATATGACTCTGACAGGAAGACCTGTTGATGTTATTTCTGCAACCTCTTGGGCGAAATTGTCACTTTCCCCTTTGGAAAGTTTCAGGAAGTTAGGGACCATATCTAGTTCTTCTGCTCCATATTCTGCTGCCCACTCAGCCTCAGTTTTTTTTATCGATAGAGGACTATACCCAAATGGGAAATCTATAACAGCGATTAGCTTTGTCTTCTTATTATTACCAAGTCGTTTTCTTGCTGCTTCGAGCCTAATTAAATTCGTACACAATCCTGCAAAGTCAAAGTGATTGCAAGCATCGCAGATTTGATTAAGAGAATCTAAATCAAGATGTGGATCTAGTGCTGCTTGATGAATAAAGGAAGAAATATCATTGTCGCTACTTTTAATTGACTTGTTATTCATTAGCTTTTTGCCTGGATAATCCCATAGCCACCATGATTTCTTCTATAGATAACTTGTAATTGTTGAGTGGTCTTTTCTTTGAATAGATAAAAGTCATGATCAATAAGATCTAACTGATGCCTTGCTTCTTCTATGGTCATTGGGTGCATGGGGAAATATTTGCGGCGGATTCCAGGATTTGGAAGCTTAGCTTCTTTACCTTCTAGCAGTGAATGATTGACAGACTCGTCTTTTAGCACTTCTTCTGTCGTAGGGGTTACAGAGGCGCTATGTCCATGACTATGATGATGGTCACTATGCCTTTCTTTGTATCTTTTTAATTGTCTACAAAGCTTGTTTGCAACTAAATCAATGCTTGCATAAAGGTTTTGGCTGCGTTCTTGTGCTCGAATGACAGTCCCATTGGCAAAAACAGTAACTTCAGCAGTTTGTTGAGGCACTCTTGGGTTTTTTGCAACTGAGAGGTGGACATCAGCTTCTTTAACCATCTCCCCAAAGTGATGGATGGCCTTTTCTAGCTTTGACTGTGTGTACTCACGTAATGCTGGAGTTAACTCAAGATTGCGACCATGAATCAGCAATTTCATTTTTTGCTTATACATATCTAGGAAGACATGCATAATTTAGCCATAAATCATTTACCAAAAGAAAGTTTTTCTACGATTCTTTTTGAACCATTGGAATTAGTTGAATTTCAGATGGCATGGAATTGGCAGAGAGAATGGCAAAAGAGGTTCCTCTTAGACCGTTCTATAAAGCAAGCTCTATGGATGCTGCAACATGTTGAGTGTTACACCTTAGGCAGAGCTTCTAATGAGGCTAATTTGCTTTTTGATTTAAATGACCCACCCTTCGATTTATTTAGAATTGATAGGGGAGGAGAAGTAACACATCATTTGCCTGGCCAATTGGTTGTATATCTTGTTTTAGATCTCTGTCGATATAAAACTGACTTAGGTTGGTATTTAAGGCAGCTTGAAGATGTTTTGATTGATGTTTTAGATGGTTTAGGGCTTAATGGGTATCGAATTGATGGTATGACAGGTGTTTGGTGCGAAGGTAAGAAGGTTGGTTTTATTGGGATCAGTTGCCGTAGATGGATTACTCAACATGGCCTATGTCTAAATGTTGACTGCAACCTTACTGGTTTCCATAAGATTGTTCCTTGTGGTCTAAAAGGTCATCAAACAGGTCATCTTAAAGAATGGTTGCCAAATTTAAAAATGGAGAAAGTTCATTTTTTGATGAAGAAAAGCTTGAAAAAGCATTTCGGATTGTTATGGACTGATTAAAAAGAACTTTGGGAACCGATAAGAATTAATTATTGGGAAACCAATTATTCAATCTTAAAATTTGGAGTAAAAGCTTGGATTTATTAAGTAGAACTAAAGAATTAAGACCTGGTTCCAGCCAAAAATTGGCACATTCATTTTGGATTCCTACCAAAAGAGAACAAAAAGCCTTGGACGCACATCGTTATGTAAGACACCTTGATCGAGTTGATCAAATTTGGCCATGGTTAAAACAAAAACATGGAAAAATTCTTGCTGTTAATGCCCCTCATGTCGCTTGCCCAGAATCTTATACCTATGAACAGCTTGCTAATAAGATTGCCATTGCAGCATCCTCTTTTAATTCTTTAGGCATTCTTTACGGGGATGTTGTTGCATTGTTTTCAGAAAATAGCCCGAGATGGTTGATTCTTGATCAAGGGTTAATGCGCGTAGGCGCCTCAAATGCTGTAAGAGGAAGCTCGGCCCCTGTAGAAGAATTAAGATATATATTGGATGATTCTAGGTCTGCTGGTTTAATAGTTCAATCAGCACAGCTATGGGAAGACCTTGGTTTAAGCGAAGAGCAAAAAGAGAAATATAAATTTGTTTTACAAATGGAGGGAGAGCCTTTAGATGGACTTCTTGGTTGGGAAGAGTTCTTATCTATAGGTGCTAACGATCCTCATATAGGTTCTTTTGGGGATATGGCCTCTACTTCATCTAAAAATGCTATAGCAACTATTATCTATACATCTGGTACTACTGGTAAACCTAAGGGAGTGCCTTTAACTCATGCAAATTTGCTGCATCAAATTTCTTCATTGGCTTGTATCGCAAGTCCAGCACCAGGCACACCACTATTGAGCGTATTGCCTATTTGGCATTCTTATGAAAGGAGTGCAGAATATTACTTTTTTTCCTGTGCTTGTTCTCAATATTATACGACTATTAAGCATCTACGAGAAGATTTGCAGGTAGTAAAACCTGTGGTGATGGCCACTGTACCGAGACTTTGGGAGGGTATAAAGACGGGTTTTGATGATGCATTAAAAAAAATGCCTCGCTCTCGTCAATTGATTTTAAAGGCCGCACTTTTAAATAGTAGGTCATTTAAATCATCACTTAGAAAAACAAGGGATTTGTTATTAAGGAAGGTAAGCCTACCTGAAAGAATTATTGCTTTTGGGAAAGTAATAGTTCATTGGCCACTTCATATGATTTCAGCGGTTTTCTTGTGGCCTAAGGTCCTTAAGCAACTTTCTGGCGGCAGGTTGCTTTTCCCTATTAATGGAGGTGGCGCTATTGCTCCTCATGTTGATGAGTTTTTTGAGTCGTTAGGAGTGGAATTGTTAGTAGGTTATGGGCTCACAGAGACAAGCCCTGTCGTCAGTTGTAGACGTACTTGGAGGAATATTCGTGGCAGTTCAGGACTACCTTTGCCTCATACCGAGTTTCGAATTGTTGATCCTGATAATGGCAAAAGAATGAAATTTCTAGAGCAAGGTAAGGTTTTGGTAAGAGGCCCCCAGGTGATGAATGAATATTTACGGAAACCAGATGCTTCTTCTAAAGTTCTTGATCGAGAGGGGTGGTTTGATACTGGGGATATAGGGATGTTATTGAAAGATGGTTCTATAGTCCTTACAGGGCGTGCTAAGGATACGATCGTTTTAAGCAGTGGAGAGAATATTGAACCAGGTCCTTTGGAAGAACTCTTGGTAGCTAGCCCTTTAATCGATCAATTAATGATGGTTGGCCAAGATGAAAGGCAATTAGGAGCATTGTTAGTACCAAATGTTGGAAATATATTGATTTGGGCTAAAGAAAGGGATGTTTTTTTGAATGAAGATTTAGGCGGACCATTAGGTGATCTCAGATTAAGGAAACTTTTGCAAAGAGAAATAAATCAGCTGCTTTCTCAACGTAGAGGCTCTCGCCCAAACGAGAAAGTTCTTGGTGTGGCTTTAGTTAAACCATTCTCTATTGAAAATGGTTTGTTAACTCAGACACTGAAACAAAGACGAGATAAGATTGTTGAACGAGATTCCAAAGCAATCAAAGTCATTTTTGGCCGATAGTCTTTATTTACTCATTTATTTGACCTATTGCACGATGGCTGAGAATCTTGCATTAACAACAGTTTTTAAATGTCTGACGAAACCACTATTTCAATTAAGCGCTCAATCACAATTCGTGCTGTAGTTACTCCTTCTTGGAAAACTGAAGCAGAAAGTGAAATAAGCGCTGCTATTTCTACAAGTGATGAGCAATTATCACAACTAGAGAAGGAGGGACAACAAGTTGTTGATGGGTTGAGAACTCAAAGTGCAAACCCCCTTGACCCTAGAATCCAAGAGCAAGTTTCTCAAGTGCAACAACAAGTTGCTTCGAAACGTTCCGAATTAGAGGATCAGAAACGTAATTTGTTGCAACAGCAGGCGCAAGTACGAGAATTAGATATGGAAGAGATTGTTGAACAAGGCCAAATAGAAAGCTTTTGTGATCTTAAGGTTGGTGACAATTTGATCAGCAAGATGAAGGTCTCACTCCTTGTGAGAGATGGTGTTGTTGAATCTATAGATCAAGACTAAATCATTGTTTTTGTTTCTTTGGTCCATAGGTCTTTAATATTGGAGTAAGACTTTAGGGAGAAGGTATTGACAAGCCACGACATTTTCATGCCAGCTCTCAGTTCAACCATGACTGAGGGAAAGATAGTTGAATGGTTGAAGGAGCCCGGAGACAAGGTTTCTCGAGGTGAGTCTGTACTTGTTGTTGAATCTGATAAGGCTGATATGGATGTTGAGTCTTTTCAAGATGGCTTTCTTGCAGCAGTTCTAATGCCTGCTGGAAGTACTGTCCCAGTTGGTGAAACTATTGGCTTAATAGTCGAAACTAAAGATGAAATTGCTTCTGTACAAGAAGCTAATCCTCCAAAAATAAAAGATGTTGATAATAAAGGGTCGTCTTCTTCACAGGCTTCATCAGAAAAAGAGGTAGTTGCAAAAGTTTCACCATCTCAATCCCCATCTCCAGCTATTGCAAAACAGCAGGATCAAAAGACTTCATCATCACCTTCGCCAGTTGTGAGGAATCAGGGGAGAGTAGTGGCAACCCCAAGGGCTAAAAAACTTTCCACACAACTTGGTGTCGACCTCTCAACAGTTGCAGGTACTGGCCCACATGGAAGGATCCAAGCAGATGATGTTAAAAGATCTCAGGGTCAACCTATTAGCGTCCCATGGATAGCGGAAAGCAATGCGCCTGCTCAAATATCACCTCCCCCAGCTTCTCTTGCTTCTGGAGGTATTTCTTCTAATGCCGCTAAGAACATTGAGATGCCAGAAGGTAATAGTTTTGGCTCTCCTGGAGAAACAGTTCCCTTTAAGACTCTTCAGCAGGCGGTAAATCGGAACATGGAAACTAGTCTTGAAGTTCCTTGCTTTAGGGTTGGGTATTCAATTAATACAGACAGACTTGATTCTTTCTATAAGCAGGTGAAGCCTAACGGGGTTACCATGACAGCATTGTTGGCAAAAGCGGTAGGGAATACTCTTGCACGGCATCCTCAGGTGAATGCTGCTTACAGCACTAAGGGTATGGTCTACCCAGCTCAAATCAATGTAGCTATAGCTGTTGCGATGGAAGACGGGGGTCTGATTACTCCGGTATTAAAGGATGCAAACACCACTGATTTGTTTGAGTTGTCACGTCAATGGTCTGATTTAGTTAAGCGCTCTAGATCCAAGCAGCTTCAGCCTGATGAATACAATAGCGGCACTTTTACACTTTCAAATTTGGGAATGTTTGGAGTGGATCGTTTTGATGCAATACTCCCCCCAGGTACTGGTGCGATTTTGGCAGTAGGGGCTTCACTCCCTTCAGTAGTTGCAGGGAAAGATGGCTCTATTGCTGTAAAACGTCAAATGCAAGTTAACTTAACCGCAGATCACCGAATTGTTTATGGTGCTGATGGGGCAGCTTTTTTAAAAGATCTTGCTAATTTGATTGAAAACAATCCTGAAGGTCTTTCTTCTTAAAGAGTAATTACCTATGGTATGAATTTTTACTTGTTTAATTTCATAGGCACTTCCATTGCTTATAGATCCAAAAGATTTTTTGCTTAGTTCTTATAACTATGAGTTAGATACAAACCTCATAGCACAAGAGCCTATCGAGCCTCGACATAATGCTCGTATGATGGTTGTTCCTAAGAGCAATGCTCTTCTTGCAAAATCATTAGATTTAAAAGTTTGGGATTTATTAAATCAACTCAATCCAGGTGATTTGCTTGTAATGAATGACACTCGTGTGTTGCAGGCAAGATTAAGAGTCAGGTTGAAGAATGGTTCTTTAGCAGAGCTTTTGCTTATAGAACCACAAGAAGATGGCCGTTGGTTGTGTCTTGGAAAGCCAGCCAAGAAAATGAATCCTGGAGATTGTTTGCTTTTAGAAGCTTCTGAACAATCCTCGCTATCGTTGAGAATTCTTAATAGGGATAAAACCACTGGTGGCCGAATAGTCCAGTTTCCGGCTTCTTTTGGTAATAGAGAAACGATGGAAGACCTTTTGAAGAAATATGGTGAGATGCCATTGCCTCCATATATTCATCGATATGACTTAAGTAATATTGAGCGTTATCAGACGAGATATGCTTCAAAGCCTGGAGCTGTCGCTGCTCCTACTGCAGGATTACATTTAAGCGATCAATTGTTGGATGCACTTAGGCGGAAAGGAGTATTTATGGCAAATGTGACTTTGCATGTTGGGCTTGGAACATTTAGACCTTTGCAAGAAGAAAATTTAAATGACTTAAGCCTGCATAGTGAATGGGTTGAAGTCAAAGAAGAGGTTGTCTCTGCAATTAACGAATGTCGTTGTAGAAGAGGCCGTGTGATTGCAGTAGGTACTACAACGGTCAGATCACTTGAAGCAGCATTTCTTGCAGGGCAAGGAAGCTTGCAACCATTTAAAGGTTCTACTGATTTGGTTATAAAACCTGGTTATAAATTTGGAATCATTGATGGTCTGTTAACCAATTTCCATCTTCCTAAAAGCTCTCTCCTGCTAATGGTAAGCGCTCTGATAGGAAGAGAAAATCTTCTCACTCTCTATAAACAAGCCAGGGAGAAAAAATATAGATTTTTTTCTTATGGCGATGCAATGCTAATTCGTCCTTAGAAAATCTTCTGTTTTACGAACCTTTTAGCTAGAAGCTGGTTCTTGGATGATGCCTGTTGGCACATCTGAGAACAACACTGAAGAAACATAACGCTCTGCAAGATCTGGCAAGACAACAACAATTGTCTTGCCAGCAAATTGTTCCTGTTCAGACAATCGGATTGCGGCTACCGCTGCGGCACCGCATGAGATACCAGCTAGTATTCCTTCTTCTTTGGCTAGGCGCAGAGCCATCTCTATAGACTCTTCATTACTAACCTGTTCGACTTGATCTACTAATTTGAGGTCGAGGTTTTTAGGAATAAAACCAGCACCAATTCCTTGTATTTTATGTGGGCCAGGCTTAACTTCTTCTCCATTAAGAGTTTGAGTTATAACAGGACTATGAGAAGGCTCAACAGCTACTGAAAGAATTTTCTTGCCTTTTTCTTCTTTTACATATTTAGACACACCTGTGATTGTCCCTCCAGTTCCAACCCCTGCAACAAGTACATCAAGATTTCCATTGCAGTCATTCCATATTTCAGGTCCAGTGGTTTTGAAATGAATTTCTGGGTTTGCAGGGTTGTCAAATTGACCAGGCATAAAATATTTGCTTGGATCACTCTCTGCAATCTCTTTTGCTTTTGAAATAGCCCCAGGCATTCCTTTTGCGGCTTCTGTAAGGATAAGTTCAGCGCCTAGTACTGCCATCATCCTTCGTCTTTCTAATGACATTGACTCTGGCATTGTTAAGACCAATTTGTAGCCTTTGGCTGCAGCTGTAAAAGCCAGTGCAATACCAGTATTGCCAGAAGTAGGTTCGATAATTGTTTTTTCTTTTGTAAGTAAGCCTCTTTTTTCGGCGTCCCAAATCATATTTGCTCCAATTCTGCACTTGACGCTGTAAGCAGGATTACGCCCTTCAATCTTTGCTAGGACTGTGGCTTTAGAGTTTTTAGTAACAGAATTCAGCTTAACCAAAGGAGTATTGCCTATAGCAAGGCAGTTGTCTTGGTATATAGGAGCCATTTTGATTATTTAAACAATCTATTTAATACTAATGATTAGTCAAAGTTTTTGCTTCTTACAAACTTTAGATGTAGATCTAAAACATATTGTGAGTTAATTCAATCTTTCAAGGCTCTCTCAAACCGTTCCCATAGTTCCTGAGGTTGCTCTAGCCCCACTGAAATTCTAATTAATTCTGTGGGAACTCCGCACTGTCTTGCCCAATCTAATTCGTTGTAATGGGCTAATAGTACATATGGACATGCCAAAGTAAAATTTGTGCCCAAGCTAGGCCCTTTGCAAACTTTTAAAGAGTCATAAAATCTTTTTGTTTTGGACAATTCTCCTTTTAATTGAATTGAAAGTAAACATCCGAATCCTGCATTGGCTTTCATAAGAGATTGAAAGTTTGGACATTCTGCAGGGTGTAATACTCTTGCTATATCAGGGTGACTTTCTAAGTGTGTTTTCAGTGTAAAACAGGCTTTATTTAATTGGTATATTCGACTCCTTACATCATGGCTGGCTTGTTCAAGAGCAATTGCATCTGCGTCAGATAATTCGGATGTGCATGAAATTTTTATTAGTTCCTTTAAAGTTTGTTTCCATGGTGATTCCGGACTAATTACTAGAGAGCCTGCCAGTATGTCTCCTCTCCCCGCAAAGCTTTTAGTTAGGGAACTGAAAACAATGTCGGCATAAGGAAGTGGATCAATGTTTATTGCTGATCCAATAGTGTCATCTGCAATAACTGGTATGCCTCGATCATGGGCTATTTTTGCTACAAGAGGTAGATCAACACATTTGAGCATTGGGTTGCTAGGTAGCTCAACGATTAATGCCAATGGATTTTTCTTGTCGAGTTGCTTCGCGAGTTCAATAGGGTCTGGGTTTAGAAGTAATTCACTCCCACCGAAAATGATTTGGGGCAATTTCAATACATCAACATATGGGAAGCCCAATTGCATTGCTGAACTATTAGGCCTGAATCTCTTAAGACTCTCAAGGGCTGTTGTTAAAGCTGCCATCCCTGAGGGATGGAGCTGAACTAAACTTTCTTCACAACCATATATTTTTGATAATCGATTTCGGATGCAACGTTTTGCGTTTTTACCCGCATTAATTGAAGGAGAGATCTCTTTAGCAAGTGCTATTGCAGCTTGTCTAGAAGATGCTCCTAACCCTGTGTGCTGCCAAAATGCTTTTGCTGCTTTTGTCGTTTCCTTGTTAACGATTAAACATTGAAGCCCAGCAACTTCATAAATAGTTCCGTTTGCATTTGCATTAATTGTTTTGCAGAAATCTCTAGCTTTTGATGCGGTTTTGATGTTGGGGTAAGGCCAAGCACTATCAGCAGGCTTACCATGAATCGCAAGAGCTTTCTCTGCGAGTTCTCTGATAAGAGGGTTTAATCCAAAACGTGGATATACTGATTGCAAAGAATTTATGCAATCAGGATCTTTTTCTTCATAGGCTAGAACGTCTTTCCATCGAGGTAAAGCCACTGATACTGCGTGGGGACTCTGTGGGATTGCTTGGCCAAGATGTTTGCCTTCCCAAAATGGTTCTTTTAGTAAATCTCTTTCGATCACTTTAATTTATTTAGGTTGTATTTTAAATCCTCAGATAGATCAGGTAAATCTTCACACCCTATTGAAAACCTTATTAGTGACTCTCCTATCCCTAATTTTAACTTTGTTTCCTTACTTACAGAAGCATGAGTCATTGTTGAAGGATGGCATACAAGACTTTCAACTCCTCC
Source organism: Prochlorococcus sp. MIT 0603 (assembly GCF_000760215.1). Taxonomy (NCBI): domain Bacteria; kingdom Bacillati; phylum Cyanobacteriota; class Cyanophyceae; order Synechococcales; family Prochlorococcaceae; genus Prochlorococcus; species Prochlorococcus sp. MIT 0603. The sequence continues at coordinate 33,654 of NZ_JNAW01000002.1, forward strand.
TAAACTTTCGGCCATTGTGAAATATTTAAGATTTTTGCAAAAAGAATATGTTTGGGTTTGATTTGCGTTGAGATTAGCAGTGATAATGGCGCCCCCTTTTAGCATTTGTTTTTTCGCAAGTTGATATTGAGGGTGATCATCTCTAAATGGATATTTAACCCATTCAACAGATGGATGATTGGCTAAGTCATTAGCCAGAGCAAATGCATTGTCGACTTGTCTTTGAAGACGAAGGGGTAGAGTCTTTATCCCTCTAGTAATCAACCAGCAATCAAAAGGTGAAGGTTGGAGGCCTAGAGCTTTTTGAGCGAATTTCAGCTGTTTGTCCCAGTATTCATCTTGAGTGCATACAACACCACCAAGAGCATCGGAATGTCCATTGATGTATTTAGTCGTACTAGTAAGAGAAATGCTTGCTCCTAACTCCAGAGGCTTTTGCAATAAGGGTGTAGCGAAAGTGTTGTCGACTACAACTGGGACCCCATATTCTTTGGCTTTAGTGCAAACCTTTTTTAAGTCAATTATTTTTAAAAGAGGATTGGTAGGACTTTCTAGCCAAATTATGGATGGATTTAACTCTTCAATAGATTCAACAGAAGATGACTTTGTAAAATCTAACCATATGGTTTTAATGCCATATTTGTGAAAAATCTGTTCAAATAATCTAACAGTACAGCCATAAAGATTTTCTTCACATAGAACAACATCACCTGATTTTAGAGAACTTGCTATTGCTGTTATAGCGCTAACGCCAGAGCCAAATACTGTTGAATATTTACAGCTTTCCAAGGAGGCTAAAACAGTCTCTAATATTCGAAAGTTAGGATTGCCTGAGCGTGTGTAATCAAACCCTTCAGGGTTGCCATGGCTAAAAGTTGAGCTAGGGAATATAGGCGGCATAACTGTGCCTGTATTACTTGCAAAGCTTTCGCCGTGATGGATGACTCTTGTACTTATACCTGGTTGAGAGCTCTTGTTTGATTGTTTAGATTCCACTTTACAGAGCAATTTTATGGCATATATAATTAAAGTATAAAACAAAATTTAAAAAATATAAAAAGTACTAATTGACCTTCAAAAATCAATCTTCTTTTATGAAAATAAAAAGTAATATCAAGAGATGTCCTTATTCTTTTTGTAGCCTTCTTCTCTGAATTCATTCTTAGAAATAAATTATGTTAATCTTCTATCGATAAGATTTTTTTAACCAGCTCTTTCTTTTTCAACCTTGATATATTTCCAACACCTTCCAGCATCTTTCTTAACTCTAGGTTTGTTTTTTTTAGTAATTCTTTTTCCCTCTCTTCTAATGCCAATCGTTTTGCAAAGGATTGATTAGATGTTAATAAATCTATTAATTGAGATCTGTTAAGATTCTTAATTAATTCTACATCTTCGAGCATTTTTCTTAGTTCTTTGTCGCTTTTCTGATCCAATGCTGAGCTTTTTTTATCTTTTTTAAAATAGCTCGTTTCCCTATCTTTTCTGTATCCAAAGTTCTTCAAATATATTCCAACTAGTCTAATGATACTTTCATAAGTTAGAATAAAAATAGTCAATAAAAATTCGGCAATCCTATTCGTATCTATTGATGTTTCCTTGAAAAATCTTATTATATTTTCGCTTAGATGATCTTTCTTTACTGTTTTATTACTTGACACCCTATTCTCTTTTAAAGGTATAATTACTTTAAGTATCTTTTCGAAATCAATTTTACTGCTCAACGCAAAGATTTTTTTTATCGATTGCTTTGTCTCTTTGAGTATTAATGCTCCAATGTCTTGAAAACTAGGGTTAGATTTATCATTAACTGGAGAAACACTAGTTATATTTGAATCATTTCTTTTATTTGAAATAACTTCCTTGTCAGGACTAAGAGCCTTGGTGGGATTAATTAAAACAGTATTTTGAATGCGTTGCTTTGTGGATATAAATATCACAAGAATTAAAAATAATATAAATAATAAAACTGGTAAATATTCTTTTATAGATATTAGAAAATCCAGTTTTCTATTGCTGAACAAATCTGTATAATATTCAGCACCTTCTTCTGACCATCCAAGAAGTCTAAGCTCTTTTGCAGTCTCGGCTAGTTTGGTTGACAAATGATTAATGCTTTTAGCTAATTTTGATTAATAACCACCATAAGGTCTCGATAATTTTATTTTTTGAAAACATCCACAAAAAAGTTAGACCTCATACAATTTTCTTGGCTCTCCTTCCTTTAATAGTCATTATTGCTTAGGTACTTTATCTTGATTAATGAAAAGCGCTCAATTCATGAGAATTGTGCTAAGAATAATACCCCATCTAGTCAAAGTAGATTTATGTCAAAGGGTATGAGTGATGCATTACATCTAGATCAGACAGATGCGATTGATTCTTATTTCGAGTGTGTTACAGCATGTAGCTTGGGGAAAGAAGGTGTTGAATGTGTGACTAGATGTATGGAAGTTCATTTAAAAAGTGAGGAGTAGCAAAAAATGGGAAAGAAACCACTTCGGCAACGTAAAACAACTTTAAAATGGAATTCTGATGGAGAGCTTTCTGCTATCGACAAGGCAAGGATTCTTGAGAAACTAACAAATAAAGAATTAACTGAATGTGAACTCTCTTGTAATCCTTTTAATTCTATTAGCAAAGATTAACGTGCGTTGAGAAAATATTGAACTCTGTTTTTTAAGTCAGATTAACTCAGCCTTTAAAACTACTTAGTTAGCAGCAGATCTTCTTCTAACAGTACGTCGATTCTCTTGTATTTCTTCTTGTTGGGAAGACTTTTCAGCGCTAACTACATCTTTTTGATCTTGTTTTTGTGGGACTTCTCCTTCTTCTTCAAGTTCCAAGCAAGTCCCTACTACCATAGCTGCTTCAATAGGATTAGGTAGGTCACCAATGGTTATGAGGGCTTTTAGAACAAGCTGCATACGTGGATCTTTTCCAAGATCAGGACGGAGTTTCTTGACTGATTGCCAGAGCTCTTTCGTCACTTCTTTGAGCAAGTCCTTGTCCGTAACCACAGTGATTTTCTTATGTATGATTACTTAACGTAACAGCTCATCTGGAAAAAACAGAAATAATTCAGTCTATGAATAGGAATATTTTTCTTTTGAGCTCTTCCCCTCTATAAGATCTCAGCATCAAAACATTAAAAAACCCTTGGAAACCAAGGGTTTTAATTGAAGATAATGAGAAAAATGATGCTTCTCAAAAATCTTTGCTTTTTGAGAAAACCTTATACCTTTCTTGAGTAATACTCGACAACCAATAACTCATTTATTTCAATCGCAACCCACTCTCTTTCACATTTCCCAGTCACTTTTGCTGTCATTTTAGATTTTTCCAGCTCTAGGTGAGGAGGTACGTTAGCAAGACCTGGAAATTCAAGATTTCCTTCAGCCAACTTTTTACTGGCTTTTCTTTCGCTAATCGCAATCACATCACCTTGCTTGCATTGATAGCTTGCGATATCTAGTGCTTTGCCATTAACAGTTACATGTCCATGGTTAACAAGTTGACGAGAACCTGGAATTGTAGGGCCAAAACCAAGACGAAAACAAACGTTGTCAAGTCTGCTTTCTAATAATTTGAGAAGGTTTGTTCCTGTCGAACCTTCCATTGCACGAGCTTTTTTTACGTAACGAACAAGTTGTCGTTCTGAAATTCCGTAATTAAATCTAAGCTTTTGTTTCTCTTCTAAACGGATCGCGTATTCAGAGCGCTTGCGACGGGCATTGCCATGCTGACCTGGAGGGTTAGACCGCTTTGCGGCTTTCCGGGTGAGACCTGGAAGGTCTCCCAAGCGACGCGTGATCCTCAGGCGAGGTCCACGGTATCTAGACATAGATTAAGATAAAGAGGGATAAGAAAGTTGTAATTAAGTTAGCAAAACTGGAAGAATGCTCCAGTTGTTACTTTCCTAATCACAATTTCAATATTCTATCTTGCAACATGCTTAACAAGCTTAATCAAGTTCTGAGTTGGTTATTATTGCTTTTAATCGGCTTGTATAGGAGATGGATTTCACCGGTTTTCGGACCTAACTGTCGTTTTATTCCTACTTGTAGTGAATATGGAATAGAGGCTATCGGTAAACATGGGCCTTGGAAAGGAGGATGGCTAACTCTTAAAAGGCTGTTGCGTTGCCATCCTGGGACGCCTTGTGCTTGTGATCCGGTACCTGATTAATGAATCAAAGGAAATTAATTCTTTTTACGAGAGTGGGTTGTTGCCTCTGTGAGGCTTTAGAGGAACACTTAAGAAACATTTCATTAGATCAGTTGAAGACCCCATTGAATCTATGTGTCAGGGATATTGATGGCCTGGATGTCCCTAATTCTCTTAAAACCATATATTCATTAAAAGTACCAGTTTTACTAGTTGAGGGAGATACCTCTCTAACTGTCTTTGAACTTCCAAGAGTTTCGCCAAGGCTTTCAAAAGAGGAACTCTTTTGCTGGCTTAATAAGGTTATGCAAGAAAAAACTGAATGGACTCCTGTATTTTGATTTATTGAAATGACTTATAAGCTACATTCTCTTTTAAAAGAAATTGGTATTGACTCTCCAATTGTTTTAGAAGATTTACTTGTTGAAAGTATTGGTTGTGATTCACGCTCCCCGAGGGAAGGGGAGCTTTTCTTTGGATTGCAAGGAGCAAGGGTTGATGGAGGCATGTTTTGGCGTCAAGCATTGGCTTCGGGAGCGATAGGTGCAGTAATTAGTCAAAAGGCAGCAGAAGTAGACCCCCCAGGAAGCCAGGATATAGTCTTTGTAGTGCCGGATCCAGTAAGTGTTTGGATGGGAGAGGCCGCCTCTTTGTTTTGGCAAAAACCATCATTGAAAATAAATCTAATAGGTGTTACCGGAACCAATGGCAAAACCACAACTTCTTACTTGATAGAGCATTTGAGTTCAACATCTGGGCTCAAGTCTGCATTGTTTGGAACTTTAGTGAATCGTTGGCCAGGACATAGCGAGATCTCTAGTCATACAACAGCTTTTGGAGATGTATTGCAGACCCAACTTGCTCAAGCAGTTTTAGCAGGTGTCGGTTTGGGGGTAATGGAAGTTAGTTCACATGCGCTTGCACAAGGACGAGTTGCAGGTTGCCGCTTCGCTGGAGCTGTGTTTACCAACCTCACACAAGATCACCTTGACTATCATGATTCGATGGAAGAGTATTTTAATGTGAAGTCTCTTTTATTTAAATCACCTTTATTAAAAGATGGAATTGCAAGATCTGTGGTCAATATCGATGACCCCTGGGGGCGTAGATTGTCGGAAACCTTAGGAGACTCTTGTTGGCGTTCCTCCTTAAATCACACAAAAAAAGAGTCGATACAGCCAGAATTGTTTTTTACAGACTTAGAAAAGACTTCTAGAGGTGTTGAAGGAATCTTACATAGTCCTGCTGGAGAAGGCTCTTTTTTCTCTCCATTGATAGGTGATTTTAATTTAATGAATTTACTTCAGGCAGTAGGTGCTTTGCTTCAACAAGGGATTCCCTTGGATGCTCTGCTCCCTGCGATTAAAAGTTTCCCTGGTATTCCTGGTCGAATGGAGCAAGTCCGGATTAAAGGTGAGTTGCCAATTGTGATTGTTGACTATGCTCATACTCCTGACGGACTGCAGAACGCTCTAACTGCATTGCGACCATTGGTATCCGGCAAGCTTTATTGTGTATTTGGTTGTGGTGGTGATAGGGATCGAGGGAAGAGATCTCAGATGGGAGCGATTGCCTCGGAATTGGCTGATGAAATATTACTTACTTCTGATAATCCAAGAACAGAAAATCCTCAACAAATTCTTGATGACGTTGTAATGGGTATGTCTGTGAAGAAGGAGATAATCATTGAAATTGATAGGGGTGCTGCTATCAGAAAGGCTATTTTCATGGCTTTACCAGAGGACATCATCTTAATAGCAGGCAAAGGACATGAGAGTTATCAAATACTTGGGCTTGAAAAAGTTGAGTTTGATGATAGAGATATTGCTAGAGAAGCTCTGGCTTCCAAGTTATCTGTTTAAGATATTTATTCCTTAGAAATTTCTTTTAATCTTTTTGTCAGTTCTTTGATTTCTTCTCTAGTAGTGGTGATATGAACACATGCTCTTAGCCAAGTTGGGTCTTCTAAGACTCTTATCCAAGTTGATTTCTTGCCAAGTGCCCTGACAATTTGATTATGAGACATATTTGATTTAACAGAGAAACTTAAAAGACCAGTCTGAGGAGGACTTTGTAGAACAAGTTTTATTGGATGAATTTTGCGCAATTCAACCCATAGCTCTTTGCTTAGGGATTGGATCTTTTCGATTCTTTGGTAATCAGTGCCCTCTTTCTCAAGGAGTTCGAGTGAACATCGTAGTCCAGATAGAAGTGGTGTACATGACGTTGCTATTTCAAACTTCCTACCATCTGAATGGTAAGGGTTAGTGTTATCTGAATAAATACTCCCTTCATTTTTAAGGCTTTTCCATCCCACTAAAGTGGGATTTGATTGCTCTAAAATTCTTTCAGAAACAATTGTAGCTCCAAGACCTTCAGGCCCAAAAGCCCATTTATGGCCTGTAAAGGCATAAATATCTGCTTTTGATGCAGCACTTCCTATTGGGATTTGACCGAAACTTTGAGCTGCATCAACTAGTAAGAAAGGTGGATCTTTATATTTGCCTAGAAAACTTGCAATTAACTCGATTGGCATTATTTCCCCAGTATTCCAAAGGAGATGAGATAACACAACAAGCCTAGTTTTTGGGGTCAAAGACAGCTCTAAGCTTTTTATTACTTCAGCAGTAGTGTTTTCTGCTTTTTCAATCCCCCCAGATAGACTTTGAACATCAAATATGTCAATACAAAGTTTCTTTTGCTTAGCTAACTCTTTACAGGCTGAGACAACGCCGGGATGTTCGCAGTTGCTTATTAATATTCTTTCTCCTTCTAAAAAAGGAATCCCTAATAGAGGGAGAATGCATCCTGTTGTAACATTTTCAGTTAGAGCAATTCGTTTAGTAGATACGCCACAAAGCCTTGCAATTAGGAGCTTTGTCTCTTGAATTTCATTACTTATAAAGGGCCAAACATCATTAGTGAAAGGACCTAATTGCTGGATCTTTACCCAGCTAGCAGTGATCGAATCTAGTGATGCTTTGGGTAAAGGGCCTTGCCCTCCATAATTAAAATAAAACTTGTTTTCTAAAGCGGGAAGATTTGAGCGTAAATTGTTCATTTAAATTTAGTACATGAAACTTTTATTTGATTTCATTTTTACTAGCTTATTTTTTAATCTTAGCTTAATTAAAATGTTGAGGGCATTTCAAAAGTCCAACTGCAACTGCTGAGAAATTCAAAGCATCAGATTCTTTAATTACTTTTTTAACTTCTTTTACTCCATACTTTTCACTGGCATCACTGTAAGCCAAGAGTAGGGATTTATAGGTATCATTTCCTTGTGATCGGTACACACAGAATTTATCCCCTACAGTATTTAGAAGAACCATTAGTGTTAGTTCAACCATGGAATTGATTTTTGAACAATAACAAGTGCATTGGTCATTCACTATTCCCTTTAATATAAATCTTTGCACTACCCTTGTATATAGTTTCATTTACATATGACTTTTAAGAGTTACATAACGAAAACTTATGCCGATTGCCGGAGTAATTTTTTGAGAAGTCAGGGTTTCTCTATACACTTATAATCTAATTAACTAATCCTTTTAAAAGGACTTTTTCTCTCTATGAATTGACAATTAAGTAAATAGTTGAAAAGTTTAACTTTCTATTGCAAATAAAGATGGAAACCACTATTAGATAATGCTATTAATAGAAAGTAGTTGTTAATATATATAGAATATTCGGCTTATCTTGACTGAACAATCAATCTCAATACCTTAGTGACAAAGCTAACTATTTTATTATTAATCTGCGTTATTTATTATAGGATATAATTTCATAATACTAGGTTGCAGTTTGAATAAATACTCCACCTATTTTATTAAATGAATGATCTTGGCATCTTTTTCAATTTAATGCTGATCTTATAAGTTAGTTGTTGCGTTTTTGCCTTGTTATTCTTGCTAACAAGGCTATGCCACAGTCTTAAGGTGATAATCTTGTTGAGGTATGGGTGTTATAGCTCTGAAAAACAATTCTTAAAAGATGAAAGCTTTTTTATTTTTCCTCGGATCGTCAATTAGATGGATGGGCAGCAAGCCAAGTAGATTCCTTTATTTCCACCTCTACCTATTGGGTATATATTTAATTACTTATTTTGCTAAGTCAGCTTCTTTAGGGATTTATCCATTGATTTTTACAGCTGGTATTTTCAGTCCATTAATGATTTCCATCTATAGAGGGCTCCCCCTAAACTGTTTGGACTTCGAATCAGCCTTAAGTAAAGAGGCTGTTGATAAAGGCTTTAAAAGCCAATCTCAATAGATCAAAGCACTTGAATTACTTCGTTAACTTCGGGAATCATTTCACGTAATTTCCTTTCAATCCCCATTTTTAGTGTCATAGTGCTACTTGGACAGCTTCCACAGGCTCCTTGTAATCTTACTTTTACTATTGGCCCATCAATCTCAGCTATTTCTACGTTTCCACCATCTGCTAGTAAAAACGGTCTTAATTCATCTAAGACTTTCTCAACATTCTCATGTGTAAGTGCCATAGTTTGATTTTCCATAAGTTTGTTTATTGCATTGGATTAGGCTTAGCCTACTCATATCTTGTCTCAATAGGGAAAATCTAGTTTTGTGATCTCCTCTGATGCTCTAGGTTCAGAAGCTCGATTTGATGCAGTATTAGTTGGGGCTGGCATCATGAGTGCGACTTTGGCTGTATTACTTCATGAATTAGAGCCTGAGATGAGGATTCTCATCATCGAAAGATTAGAATCACCAGCATTAGAAAGCAGCGCCGCTTTAAATAATTCGGGAACCGGACATGCTGCTAATTGTGAATTTAATTACACACCGCTTAACTCAGATGGAAGTTTAAATATTGATAAAGCACTTGCTATTAATTCGTCTTTCGAAAGAAGCTTGGAGTTTTGGGCGTCACTAACTGAAATGGGTAAATTATCACCAGAGAGTTTTCTGCATCTTTTGCCTCATGTTAGTTGTGTCTGGAGTGAAGAAAATATTGCATTTTTAAGGCAGCGTTATAGCAAACTTGTTTCTCAGCCACAGTTTAGTGATATGGAATGGAGTGAAGATAGCGGAGAGCTCAAGGAATGGATACCCTTGATGATGAACGGGAGGGACCCACAACAGAAAGTGGCTGCAACAAGAGTCAAAAGAGGAACGGATATAGATTTTGGAGCATTAACGACTACTTATATCGAGATGCTTGAGCAGACTGACTCTGTCAAGATAGAGGTTTCAACTGAGGTTGTCGATATACAAAGGCATGATAATCAAATATGGCAACTCAGTTTGTCTAAAAATGGTAGTGAATATTGTGTAAAAGCACCATTTGTATTTTTAGGAGCCGGAGGTGCTGCATTGGCTTTATTGCAGAAATCTAAAATACCTGAGGGCAGAGAATATGGGGGCTTCCCTGTTAGTGGGCAATGGTTGTTATGTAACAATCCTGAATTAACTCAAACACACAATGCAAAAGTTTACGGTAAAAGTGCTATCGGAGCACCACCGATGTCAGTACCACATTTGGATACAAGATGGATAAAAGGAGAACGCTCCTTGTTGTTTGGACCATTTGCAGGGTTTAATACTAAATTCTTAAAATATGGATCAAAGTTTGATTTTTTTCGTTCTATTAAACTCACGAACCTAACCCCTATGATTCAATCTGGAATAAAAAACATTGATTTGATCAAGTATCTTTTTAGTCAAATTCAACTTAACCATTCATCAAGAATAGATTTGCTTAGTAGCTTTTTCCCTAATGTTAGGTCAGAAGATTGGACATTATCAGTTGCAGGTCAGAGAGTACAGATTATAAAAATGACAAATCAAGGAGGGGAGCTGAAAATGGGTACAGAAGTTGTGACTTCGTCTGATGGTTCTTTAGCTGCTTTGTTAGGGGCATCACCGGGGGCGAGTACTGCGGTGTCTATTATGCTAGAAGTTTTAGAGCGTTGTTGGAAAGATCAATTATGCAGTGATCTTTGGCAAGAGAGATTAAAAAAACTATTACCTAGTTTTAGAAAAGATATAAACTCCGACAAAAACCTTCTAAATAGACTTCGACACCGAAGCAATTCTCTTCTTGGATTGTGATAAATAACAAATGAAAATTTCTTCCATTTGCAAAATCACATAAATACTAATTCAATGACAAAGGTTAGAAACACATGACTAATGTATCCGTCTCAAGATTAAGGAACTTTTGCATCATTGCACATATAGATCATGGCAAGTCAACACTTGCAGACAGGCTTTTACAAGAGACAGGGACTGTTTCCTCTAGGGATATGCAAGAACAGTTCCTTGACAATATGGACCTTGAAAGAGAAAGAGGCATTACTATTAAACTTCAAGCGGCGAGGATGAATTACTCTTCGAGTGATGGTGAAGCATATGTGCTCAATCTAATTGATACCCCGGGGCATGTTGACTTTTCTTATGAAGTAAGTAGATCTTTACAAGCATGTGAAGGTGCTTTGTTAGTAGTAGATGCGAGTCAAGGAGTTGAAGCCCAAACTTTGGCAAATGTTTATTTAGCTCTTGAAAACGATTTGGAAATCATCCCAGTATTGAATAAGGTTGATCTCCCTGGGGCAGATCCTGAAAAAATTAAAAAAGAAATTGAATCTATCATTGGCTTGGATACCTCTAATGCAATTTCTTGTTCAGCAAAAACAGGAGTAGGTATATCAGAAATATTGCAAGCTGTTGTTGAAAGGATTCCGCCACCTAAAGACCTTTTAGATGAACCTACTAAGGCTCTGATCTTTGATTCTTATTATGATTCATATAGAGGCGTGATCGTATATTTCCGTGTAATGACTGGAAGAATTTCATCTAGAGATAAAATTCTTCTAATGGCTAGTAAAAAGAGTTATGAGCTTGATGAGATAGGTGTCATGGCTCCTGACCAGAGTAAGGTGAATGAATTGCACGCAGGCGAAGTAGGCTATTTAGCAGCATCAATCAAAGCAGTTGCTGATGCTCGTGTGGGAGACACTATAACATTATTAAACAACCCAGCATATGAACCTTTGCCCGGGTATACCGAAGCAAAGCCAATGGTTTTTTGTGGATTATTCCCAACAGATGCTGATCAATATCCAGACCTTAGAGATGCTTTGGATAAATTGCAACTTTCAGATGCTGCATTGAAGTATGAGCCAGAAACCAGTAGTGCAATGGGATTCGGTTTTCGCTGTGGATTCCTGGGTCTACTTCACATGGAGATTGTTCAGGAAAGATTAGAAAGAGAATATGATCTTGATCTAATAGTCACTGCTCCATCAGTAATTTATCAAGTAAATATGCTTGACGGAGAAGTTCTTCTTGTTGATAATCCTTCCACCTTGCCTGATCCACAGAAGCGTGAATCAATAGAAGAGCCATATGTTCGGATTGAAATCTACGCTCCTAATGATTACAACGGTACATTGATGGGGCTATGTCAAGATCGTCGAGGTGATTTTGTTGATATGAAATTTATAACTACAGATCGAGTTACGCTGATTTATGAGATCCCTTTAGCAGAGGTTGTCACTGATTTTTTTGATCAGATGAAGAGCCGAACCAAGGGATATGCTTCAATGGAATATCACTTAATAGGTTATCGAAAAAATGATCTAGTTAGATTAGATGTATTGATTAATGCAGAAAAAGCAGATCCTCTCACAACTATCGTTCATCGTGAAAAAGCTTATGGGGTAGGGAAAGGATTAGTCGAAAAGTTAAAGGAGCTGATACCAAAACAACAATTTAAAATTCCATTACAAGCTTCGATTGGGAGCAGAGTTATAGCTAGTGAGAGTATTAGCGCTTTGCGCAAGGACGTTCTAGCAAAATGTTATGGCGGAGATATTTCTAGGAAGAAAAAATTACTTAAAAAGCAAGCTAAAGGAAAGAAAAGAATGAAGTCAATGGGAAAAGTCGATGTCCCACAAGAGGCCTTTATGGCAGTGCTCAAATTAAATCAATAATATAGTCCATAGTAATTTTTCTAATCTCAAAATTTTACTTTTATACTTTAAGGCTTGGATTATTAAATAGGACATTACTTGTAGTTGAATATCTATTCAGGCTTTGATTGGAGGCATCTTTTTTGACTATGTTGGACCAAAGAAACCCTGCTAAAATTACTATGGCAATAGTTATAGTTAATTCCCCAACAGTTAGACCTTGATTTTTGAAATCCATAGTATGTTTTTGAATATATTTATTTAAGCGCTTGTTGCAAATAATTTCTACTTATTATTATTATTTATAGTTGAATTTTGATATTTTTGGCCTTAAAAGCGAAAAATTCCAGCAAACTCTCTACAAAACTTGCGGTTTTGGGAATGTTATTGTTGGCGATTTATTTAACGGCTGCATTCTTGACACCACCTTTAATTAACTTAGGTGTTTTACCTGATGGCCAGCAAGGCTTAGGAAGCCCAATGTACGCCTCCCCATCTTGGGATCATTGGTGTGGCACAGATCGATTGGGGAGAGATGTTTGTGTGAGGACTTTGCAAGGTACTGGGGTCGCACTTCAAGTTGTTTTGTTGGCTGTAGGACTTGCTGTGCTAATTGGTGTGCCAATGGGGATCCTTAGCGGGTATATCGGTGGATTTGTTGACCGGATAATGGTATTAATCATGGAAACGCTTTACACAGTTCCAGTATTGCTTCTTGCAGTTGTTATAGCTTTTGTTTTAGGCCGAGGAATTGTCAATGCAGCCATTGCTTTATGTGTAGTTTATATACCTCAATATTTTCGTGTTGTTAGGAATCAAACGGAGCAAGTGAAAACGGAACTTTATATTGAATCAGCAAAAGCAATGGGAGCTGGGCCTGTATGGATAATGCGCAAATATCTTTTGAAAAATGTAATAACTTCTCTACCTGTTCTTTTGACCTTGAACGCAGCTGATGGAGTTTTAGTCTTAGGAGGGCTAGGTTTTCTTGGACTTGGTTTGCCCGAGACTATTCCTGAATGGGGGAGTGATCTGAATTTGGCTTTAGATGCTGTCCCAATAGGCATTTGGTGGACGGCCCTCTACCCTGGAATGGCAATGTTTGGACTGGTCTTTTCGCTCTCTTTAATTGGTGAAGCTCTTGAGGACTTTATTGAGAAGAGTCAATTGAATGAGCCGTAATCATTTATTAGCCAGCATATAGGTCCTTGTTTCGCTATGGTAGGACTGGGGTTTGCTCGAAATATAGAAACTTCGAATGGATTTCGATCAAAAACTGAGATCGGTTGGTATAAAGCCAGGCTCACTCTTCATTGTAATTACTTTGACATAGGGAATAGATTAACAGCGTAATTTGACTGTCCTTGGAAGCTTCTCTAGAATCTCTCCTGTTTTACTTAATTTAGGGTAATCTCGATTATTTTGTTTGCACCATTTAGCAACTTCAGGATAAGACCATTCAAATAAAGTTTTATTATAAAGCTCTTGATCCATTTTTTCTCCTAAGTGAGCAGATGTTTCTGATGTCTCACGTTGACGTAATGCTTCGAAAAGAAGTGTTGCAGCTGCAACAGACACGTTTAATGACTGAACCATTCCTCGCATAGGTATATAAATAGTCTCATCTACTAAATCAGTAGCCGATTCACTAAGGCCCCACTTTTCTGCACCCATTATAAAGGCTGTTGGCCCTTTGTAATCAAACAGTCGGTAGTCTTTTGCACGCTTATTAAGGCTAGTGCCATACAACCGAAAGCCCATTTGCTTTAAATATGTAGTAGCAACCTCAATGTTTTTATGTTCTTTTAGCTTGACCCATTTTTGACTTCCCTGGGCCGTACTATTGAAAGTAGGTGTTTTATTTTCCTTGAAGATTGCATGTGCTTCTAATATGCCAATGGCATCACAAGTACGAAGAATTGCCGAGAGATTGTGAGGCTTTTCGATCTCTTCCGTAAGGATTGTAAGATTGGACATCCTCCGATCTAAAACTGACTTAATCTTTTGGAATCGACGTGGTAGAAGAGGCATGAAATTAGAAACAATGTGAGGATGCTTATCTAAGAAATTTCCTGAAAATGCTTCGTTTTAGATTTAACATTTTCAACTTGTTAAAGAGGTCTAAGATAAATTAGATGATTAGCTTTTTTTTAAAGCAAATAATATTTACAAGTTTTATCAAAATCTAAATGAAGAAAGTTTTAGTATATTCTTGAAGCTTACTTGAAATTGTTAACAAGCAAATTTTTATCTTAATTTGCTTTAAGATTAACTTCTTAAATAGTGTGTTTCTTAAAGGAGTTATACAATTATTTCAGACGATAAATTAACAATAGGTTTGCCACCTAGAGCTGCAGTATGGGAGATCCTTAAGGCTGTTGCTAAAGGTGCTTTTACTGATGTCGCTATTGCGAAGACTTTCCGCAAATATAAGTTAAGCGTAGTTGACAAGGCTCTTGCTACTGAATTGGCATGCGGTTCAATTCGTCAACGTCAGACATTGGATTCCTGGATTGATCATTTGGGGAAGGTGCCATCACATAAGCAACCTCCTTTGCTTCGTTGGTTGCTTCATTTAGGTCTTTATCAGATTTTTTATATGGATCGAATCCCCGTTTCAGCAGCAGTTAATACAACAGTAGAGCTGGCTAAGAGGAAGGGCTTAGGACGTCTTGCTCCAGTAGTGAATGCGATCTTGAGAAAAGCAGTTAAAGCGCGTAACTCTGGAGATGAGTTGCCATTGTGTGATGGAACTGTGGCTCGATTAGCACAAAAACACTCAATACCTAAGTGGATGGCCGAGAAGTTAATGGAATGGAAGGGGGAAGAAGGCGCAGAGATTATTGCTCAGGCATTCAATCAAACACCTACCATTGATTTAAGGATTAATGGTAGGTGTTCAAGTATTCATAGTATCCAGAAGAAATTTCGCGATGTGGGAATTGAAAGTAATTGCATACAGCGATGTTCGCAAGGTTTAAGTATCTCATCTGGTATTAGGGAAATACGAGAATGGCCTGGTTACAAGGAAGGGGAATGGTCTGTTCAGGATCGTTCCGCACAATGGGTAGCACCTCTTTTAGAAGCAAAGCCAGGGGAATCTGTACTTGATGCTTGTGCTGCTCCAGGAGGGAAAACAACACATGTAGCTGAACTTATAGATGATATAGGAGAAATTTGGGCTGTAGATTCCTCTCCAAAACGTTTGAAATTAACTATTGCTAATACAACACGACTTGGACTGCAATCTATACATTTTCTTTCTGCTGATTCTACGAATCTTTTAAATCAAATGCCTTCATGGAAGAACTATTTTCAAAGGATTTTATTAGATGCTCCTTGCTCTGGATTAGGTACATTAGCTAGGAACCCTGATGCAAGGTGGCGTATTACACCTAGCAAGATAGAGGAATTGGTTTTGTTGCAGGTAAGATTATTTGATGGAATTATTCCATTATTGAAGTCAGGTGGAAGGATCGTCTACTCGACATGCACGATTCACCCTGATGAGAACTTTAAACAAGTGGAAAATATTATCTCACGTTATGATCAATTAATCCTAAGGGACCAAAAACAAATTTGGCCAGGCGAGGTTGAAGGGGGAGATGGCTTTTATGCTGCAATCATTGATTCGCTATAAAACTTAATTAAAGGTACGTCTAGGGAAATCAACGAGCTCGAGATCAGAGTTGATTTTTCGCATGAATTGCTTCCAAGCCAATGCAGCATCTCCACTGCTTCCCCTTATCGTGGTGTTATTGTCACTTCCAAACCAAACACTTGTTGTAAGTTGAGGTATGGATCCAATAAACCAAAGATCCCGATTGTTTTCTGAAGTCCCGGTTTTTCCTGCTACTTGCCGATTTCCTAGGGAGGCTGCTATCCCTGAGCCTTGCGAAACTACTTTCCTTAGCATCCAATTCATTGTATCGGCTACCTGAGTAGAGATGACTCTACGTCCTTCGCCTTGGCCGATGCTTTGCTCCCATAAGAGATCATTTTTCGGTCCTCTTATTTCTTCAATGGCTGAGGGCTTTATATACATACCTCTGTTTGCAATTGCTGCATAAGCAGCACTCATGTTTAGGACTGTCTCTTCAAAGGCTCCTATGGCTAACGGGTAGTAATAGCCAAGTTTCTCCACATTTCCTACGCCGAATTGATTCGCTAGGGAGATTACCTTTTTGAAACCTACCTTTGCCAATAAATCAACAGCAATAGTATTTAAAGAGTTACTAAACGCATTGCTTAGTGATACCTCCCCATAGTAGATGTTACCAAAATTCTTAGGGCAATAACCATGCCAACATCTTGGGGTGTCAAACAGCCTGTCCTCAGGTTGATAACCATTGTTAATTGCTGCTATGTAAGGGAAAATTTTAAATGTTGAACCAGGTGATCTTAGTGCTTGTGTCGCTCTGTTGAATTGGTTCTTGCTATAGTCTTTTCCCCCTACGAGGACCCTTATCAGGCCAGTACTAGGCTCAATTGATATAATTGCTCCTTCAGCATTCTTTGGACTTTGAGTCTTAATGACTTCCCTCGCTTTTAATTGCCAATCTAGAATGAGACTGGTTTTGATTTTTAGCCCGCCAATTTCAATTTGCTCTTGTGACAATATTTTTGGAAGTTCTTGCTCCACAAATGATGTAAAAAAAGGGGCTTTGCTTTTTAAATATTTAGGCATTGCAGGTTGAAGATTTAAAGGCTTATTAAGAGCTATCAATAACTCTGAATTAGATATAAAGTTTTCTGCTCTCATCTTTCTTAAGACGATAGATCTGCGCTTTAGAGCTAGTTCAACATTTACTAATGGTGAATATGCGGAGGGTGCGGGTGCTAATCCAGCTATCAAAGCTGCCTCCTCTAGACTTAATTGATTGGGAGTTTTCTTGAAATAGATCCATGATGCATCTGAAACTCCATATGCATTTGAACCTAAGTAGACGTTATTAAGATATTGCTCGAGGATCTCCTCTTTGGCTAAACTACGCTCTAGCTTATAAGCTAGAGCTATCTCTTTAAGTTTTCGGCTTATACTTTTTTCTTGATTGAGAAAAATTATTCTTGCTAATTGTTGTGTGATAGTGCTTCCTCCTTCTAATATTGATTTTGCTTTGATATTTGTAAGCATAGCCCTGCTAATGCTCCAGAAGTCAACCCCATTATGTTTATAAAACCGTCTGTCTTCAGATGCTATAAAGGCTTTCTTAATGATAGTTGGAATGAACTCTGAGGTCATTTTATCTCGAGTAATTGGCCCTAGCTTTTGAATGATTTCTCCGTTTGATGCCAGTAATTCAATAGTGCCGGGTCGATTGAATTCTCTTATTTTGCTCACAGAAGGAAGAAGAGAATCTAATGACTTGCTTGCTTGTCTCTCTGTGATTGCTATTAAAGAGCCTATAGCTATTGCACTAGTTGCTAAGGATAACCAGGTTTGAATTCTACGAGGCACTAAAAGTTAACTAGAGAGCTATGACCTATAGCTAATGCTGTAACTAGCATCCCTAGGATTAAAAAGGGCTGAGCACTAGCTTGATATTTAACGTCAAATTTCAAAGGATCTCGAAGTAACCAAATATCTTGGAAAGTAATCTGTGGGATGATTAGCAATACAAGAAAAACAGATGCTAGATGTTGACCAATAGATATTAATACAATCACCATGGCAATCTGAAAGACGTTAATCATTCCTGCACTGATAAAGCTTGCATTTTTTATACCAAAGGCAACAGGAAGCGATTGAAGACCTAAGGCCTTATCACCTTCAACACTCTTAAAGTCGTTAATTACTGCTATCCCTAAACCTGCCAAGCTATAGGCCAAAGTCAGGAATGCCGTTGTCCAAGTGAGTTGGCCGAAAAGAGCTTGTCCTGCCCACCATGGCAGAGCTATATAACTTGCTCCAAGAGCATAATTACCAAGCCAACCATTTTGCTTAAGCTTTAATGGTGGTGCTGAATAGATATAGCTTACAAATGAACCACCAAGCGCAAGAAATAGTAGCGAAGGCGTAGAGTGGCCTGCCCAAACGTCCAGCCCATAGGCAACAGATAATCCCAACAATAGAAGTAGCCAGATCTGTACGCGTACTTGATTGAGTGAAATTGCACCAGATGGGATCGGCCGACTTGGTTCATTAATGGCATCAATTTCCCTGTCGTAGTAGTCGTTGATGGTTTGGGTATAACCTGTAAGCAGAGGCCCACTCATGAACATACATGCAATGGAAGCAATGAAATTGCTTAAACTCCATTGATAGTTCCCACTGGCTGCAGCGCCGCAAATAACTCCCCATAACAAAGGTATCCAAGTGATGGGTTTCATTAACTGCAGGCGCAGCTTCCAGATGCTTGTTGTCTCTGAACCGCCTTTGATCCCTAATAGCTGTCGAGTGTCACTCACTTTCTTAATCCTCAATTACGTCCAAGTTCATTTTCAAAGAACCAGTTTTTTGTTCCATCTGCAAGTTTGAGTACTACACCAACACCCCCACCATCTGTCATTTTGTAATCCATAACAGTGGCACTGGGATCAGAAGAGATTTTTTTTATTAAATTACTTGAAATTCGATCTCTAACGCTATCAAGATTTATCTTGACCCTTGATCCTATTCTCGTAAGGTTTACTGACTGGGGCATGACATGCAATCTTTAGTTGTTGGCAACCCTAACAGTCGCCGCACTTTAAATTTACGTTTATGGTTGCTCTTCGCCTAATTCCTTGTCTTGATGTTGCAAATGGACGGGTTGTAAAAGGGGTTAATTTTGTTGGCCTGCGAGACGCAGGGGATCCTGTAGAACTGGCTTATCGCTATAGCCAGGAGGGTGCTGATGAATTGGTCTTCCTTGATATTGCAGCAACTTTTGAAGCAAGAGCAACATTGATAGATTTAGTTCGCCGAACTGCTGAGTCAGTAACAATCCCTTTTACTGTAGGAGGTGGAATTAGTTCTATAGAAGGAATCACAGAGCTTTTACGAGCTGGAGCTGATAAAATAAGCTTAAATTCATCTGCTGTAAGAGACCCTGATCTTATAAGGAAAGGCTCGACTCAATTTGGAGCCCAATGCATTGTTGTAGCGATAGATGCTAAACGAAGACCAGGCAATCCTTTGGGATGGGATGTCTATGTGAATGGCGGAAGGAAAAACACTGGTTTAGACGCACTAGTCTGGGCAAAAAAAGCAGCTGAATTGGGCGCAGGAGAAATACTGCTAACTTCAATGGATGGAGATGGGACCCAAAAAGGATATGACCTGGAATTGACTAAAAGTATTTCAGAGTCGGTTCCCATCCCTGTAATAGCTTCTGGAGGCGCAGGCTGCTTAGAACATATATTGGAGGCATTTCAGTATGGAAAGGCTTCTGCTGCTCTTTTGGCTTCTTTGCTTCACGATAGAGATCTGACTATTGAAGAAATAAAAAGCTATCTCCAGCAAAACAATTTATCAATCAGACCAACTAGATATTAAAAGCACTTAAATTAGTTCAAATTAGAAATCAAAGGTGTTTTTAGAATTAATTTTTAGATTATTATGATTGTTAATCTATGGCAATTGTAATAAAAAATGATTTTAATTCTTGAGGATTTTTTGAAGTGAAGCCACGAGACCCAAAGGCAATTCAATCATTATTTGATTCTATTGCTAAGAAGTATGACTTGTTAAATGATCTATTTAGCTTCGGTCGGCACCGTTCTTGGAAAAGACAATTAGTGACTTATCTCAAACCTTCTTCAGGTGAACAATGGGTGGATTTATGCTGCGGAACTGGCGATCTAACTCTTTCTTTAGCTCGATTAGTGCGACCATTTGGAAGTGTTTTGGGTATTGACTTTTCTGGATCTCAAATACTACAAGCAACCAAGCGTGCTTTAGCCGAACCATGGCTTCCTGTCTCATGGCTGAAAAGAGATGTTTTAAATACTGGTCTTCCTTCAGCTTGTTTTGATGGTGTAGTCATGTCATATGGTTTACGCAACCTTTCCGACCCAGAGGATGGCTTACAGGAGATTTACCGTCTTTTAAAACCAGGAGCAAAGGCTGGTATTTTGGATTTCAGTCGTCCTGTTGAGGGTTCCAAAACGGCTATTATTCAAAAACTTTATTTGCGTAGTTTAGTTGTACCTATTGCTTCATTAATTGGCCTTCGAGAAGAATATGCCTATTTAGAGAAAAGTTTGCAGACTTTCCCGGCTGGCCAATTGCTAGAGGAAGTAGCTAGGAAAATTGGATTTCAAGAAACTAGTTATAAGTTAATAGCCAATGGTCAGATGGGGATATTGCTATTAAAAACTTGATTTTTAATTATTACTCGGAATTTTGTGTTGATAATTCTTTTCTTCTACAGAGACAGCATTTTTTCCATAAAGATATTTCTCCTGCCGGAGAAGGGGATTTGCATATTGGACAGATGCTCTTCCCGTGAATGTCTGCCCTGCTTGGATGCGCCTTCCAGATGTCCTGTTCATTTTGTTTGAACTTATGTTTTTTGGGATAATATTGCTTAATTCTTAAATCTTTTATTTTATGTCCTTCTGCTCGAAGTGATGCTAGAAGTTGACTACGGTTGAATATTAAGGCTTGTCTCCATTGAGGATGTTGAGCACCAATAGTTAGGACTCCTCCTTGAAAAGTTAATAGAGTACAGTTAGAAGCAAGCTTATCTCCTACTATCCTTGGCCAGTCTTGCCATAGTGCAGTAATACTTTTGTTTTTATTCCATTCGACTTTTAAATGATTAAGACACTGCGACAAAGTATAAGCATCATTAACTTTTGAGTTGGTTTGACTAACTCTATTATTCTCAGCAATTTTCTTAATATCATCAAAATTCATAATTAATTTTTAACTAGAGTTTGGAAAAGAGTCATATTTGATCGAATACTTCTTTCATGTGATTAAAGGTACTCCTGATAATTATCCCTAGATATAGAAAAGCACAGAAGTTTAGATACTTTTTTGATAATTTAAATCAATCTATTAGTGGATGTAAATTTGATCAAATTATCAGAGGGTTAATTGTTTAAGAGTATTTCTTAAATGTTCATTACTCCAGACAGAGCAAATAATAGAAAAAATATAAAGATATCCTAGAGATCATAGCTTGAATAATCTTTGAGCTCCCTTATAGACTTTAAATATGTGGCATTCTTCATCATGGACTGGAGCTGCTCATATTACTCATCTTATTAGAAATACTGACTTATTAAAAAGCACTTGGGAATTGAGATGGAAGCCTGTTTGTGGAAGTACTGAGATAGAGCTTTCAAGGTGGCTTAAGAGCAAATCTTTATTAAGAAGTAATCCAAAGGTTTTTTTAACTCGCAGGCAGTCTTACGGAAAAGGACAAAGAGGTCGTAGATGGATTTCCCCTTCAGGAGGGGTTTGGCTCAGTGCAGCTTTGCCTTGTAATTCTTTACAACCTTTTTCAGAGTCACTCTTTGGCTTGGCTGTCGCAGTAGCCTTGGCAAATAGAATTGAGAACTGTTCTGTCCCAGTGCAGATCAAGTGGCCAAATGATTTGTTCGTGAATCATAGGAAAATTGCTGGATTACTACCACGCATAATTTATCGAGGCCAAGAGCCCACTTTTATGTGTGTGGGAATTGGTTTAAATGTTTGGAATCGGGTTCCTCATGAAGGAATTGCTTTGAGAGAAGTTTTTAGGAGATCCAAATGCTCCACTTATAGATGGTCTTTAGAAGTACTTGCAGCTATAGAGAGAGCTGCAAGGTTATTGGAAAACCCTGGATTGATTTGTAAAGAAGGCGAGAGAATGCTTTGGGCAAGAAAAATTACAAAGCCAGGCTCAGATAAGATTTGGGATATAGAGGGATTAGATCTAAAAGGACAACTTGTCGTAACTAGGGGAATTAAAAAGGAAATTTGGAATCGATGGTGATGCTAAATAGAGCAACTATTAAAACTAATTTATTTGATGCTAATAACTTTTCCATCTTTGAATAGTGCTTTTCTTTTTGCGCGAAGGGCTACCTCATCTTCATGGGTTACAAGAACAAGCGTTATTCCCTGACTATGTAATTCATCAAATAAATCAAGGACATCTTCAGTTGTATTTGAATCAAGAGCACCTGTCGGTTCATCGGCTAAAAGTAAAGAAGGCTTATTGATAATTGCTCTTGCTATTGCAACGCGTTGTTGTTGACCCCCTGAAAGTTGATTAGGTCGATTATTCATTTTTTCAGTCAGCCCAACTTTTTGAAGAGCTTCTTCAGCTAATTCTTTTCTTTCTCCAGGTGGTATGCAGGCATAAAGCATTGGTAGCATTACATTTTCCAATGCAGTTGCATCTTGTAGGAGATGGAATTGTTGAAACACAAAACCAAGCTCTTGGTTGCGGAGATCTGCAAGTTCATCATCAGTAAGGTCTTCTACAGCATTTCCGTTTAATTGATACCTCCCATGAGTTGGTCTATCAAGACATCCTAAAATGTTCATCGCTGTACTCTTGCCAGAGCCACTTGCTCCCATTACAGCTAAGTAATCTCCTTTATTGATTTCTAGATTTACTTCG
Source organism: Prochlorococcus sp. MIT 0603 (assembly GCF_000760215.1). Lineage (NCBI taxonomy): Bacteria > Bacillati > Cyanobacteriota > Cyanophyceae > Synechococcales > Prochlorococcaceae > Prochlorococcus > Prochlorococcus sp. MIT 0603. Next base: position 56,301 of record NZ_JNAW01000002.1, read on the forward strand.
TCAAGTGCTTTTACGAGTAGATCTCCTTCTCCATAAAGCTTGCTTACATTAGAGAGTTTTGCAACAAGATTTTTCATAACATTTGAATTAACCTATAACCCCTTTGTTTGAAACCAAGGCCAATGCTTCCTGAAGGATTGGAGTCCCTGCAACTGCACTGTTGGCCCATTGAAATAATGGGTTTGAGAGAATACCTCCAATTGCAGTGGCAAAGACACAAGTTAGTAGAGCAATCCTTAAGGTTGGCATGCCTAGAGAACTCCATTGAATTAATGGGTAGCTTTTAACAAGCTCAGAAGCCTCTTGTGGTTCTTTTACTACCATCATTTTAATTACAGAAATGTAGTAATAGATTGATATCACTGATGTTACAAGGCCAACTATTACTAATAAATATTGTCCGTCAGACCAACCAGCAAAGAAAAGATATATTTTCCCAAAGAATCCAAGCATTGGGGGTATACCTCCTAGGGACAGGAGGCATAGGCTTAACCCAAGAGTAATCAATGGATCTTTTTGGTATAAACCTGCGTAATCGGCAATTCTGTCACTACCAGTTCTAAGCGAAAAAAGAATTATGCATGCAAAAGCACCCAAATTCATGAATAGATATGCTGCCATGTAAAGGATCATTGCTGCATAGCCTTCTTCGGTGCCGCAAACCAGGCCAATCATGACAAACCCTGCTTGTCCAATTGAACTATATGCAAGCATTCTCTTCATTGACGTTTGGGCTAGTGCTACAACATTCCCCAAGGTCATACTTAACACTGCTAAAACAGTGAAAAGCAGCTTCCATTGAATGTCAAATGCAATAAAACATCCAACTAAAAGTCTTACTGCTAAAGCAAAGCCAGCAGCTTTTGAACCAACTGACAGAAATGCAACGACAGGTGTGGGGGACCCTTCGTAGACATCTGGAGTCCATTGATGAAAAGGAACTGCGGCTATTTTGAATGCGACAGTTGCTAGAATTAAGACAAGAGCTAAGGCTGCCAAAGGTTTTGGACTGCTTTGTAGTGCAATGCCTATGCTTTCCAGATTCGTTGATCCACTTAGGCCATAAAGTAAGGATGCTCCATATAAAAACACTGCAGCAGCAGCAGAGCCCACAAGTAAATATTTCAGTGCAGCTTCAGAGCTTTTAGCATCGCGTTTCAGATAACCTGACAACAAATAGCTGGCTACAGATAAGGTTTCTAATGAAATAAATACACTTATTAGATCTGTAGACCCACACAAAATCATTGCTCCAAGAGTCGCAGCGAGAAGAATTGCTGCATATTCCCCTATTGGGCTTCCGCTTTGTTCTGCATACCTCCAACTTATTAGCAGTGAGATAAGAGTTGAAAGTGCAACAATTGCTCTAAAAGCGATTGAGAAATTATCAACAATAAATGCACCTAAGAATGCTGTCTCTGGCTCTCCATTCCATTGGAATGCCAACAAGAGTATTGAAGATCCTAGCCCTGCATAACATATAGGGGGCGACCATTTTGCTGCGGTTTCTTCCCCAGCAAGATCAACTAATAGCGTTCCAATTAACGCAAAAAGGACACAACCTTCTGGGAGGACTGCTTGGGCATTTAGTGAAAGGTTTAGTAAATCTCCAGGAGTTGCCATTACTTGGTTGGTTAAAAGAAGTGCACCCATGTAGGGCATTTTTTTTACAAGAGAAGACCAGCTTTTTCACTCTAGCGATGTTATGAATTATGCCTTAGTTATGACTATGGTCTATGCATTTTGGTGCTTGATGCGATAAAGATGAATAACAGTTATTTCTCCGCCTGTGGTGCAAACCTTGGTCATCGTAGAGAGTCCAACTAAGGCAAGAACTATAAAAAGCTTCTTGCCTAAAGACTTTCAAGTGATTGCTTCGATGGGGCATGTTCGAGATCTCCCTAAAGGGGCTAGTGAGATCCCAGCTGCTATGAAAAAAGAAAAATGGTCCAGAATTGGTGTTAATACTTCTGAAGACTTTGAGCCTTTATATGTTGTACCTAAGGATAAGAAGAAGGTGGTTAGAGAATTGAAGTCAGCTTTAAAAGATGCTAAAGAATTGCTGCTTGCGACTGATGAAGATAGAGAGGGTGAAAGTATTAGCTGGCATCTGCTGGAGTTGTTAAAGCCCAAGATACCAACTAAGAGAATGGTTTTTCATGAGATCACTAAGCAAGCAATAACTAAGGCTCTCAAAGAACCTAGAGATTTAGACATGGAGTTGGTTCATGCTCAAGAAACAAGAAGAATTCTCGATAGATTAGTTGGGTATACGTTATCCCCCTTGCTATGGAAGAAAGTTGCATGGGGACTGTCCGCAGGCAGGGTTCAATCTGTATCTGTAAGGCTTTTAGTTAAGCGTGAGAGGGAAAGAAGGGCCTTTAAGAGCGCAAGTTATTGGGACTTAAAAGTTCAGCTGCAAAAAAACAAGAGTGTCTTAGAAGCTCGTCTTATGACCGTTGCAGATCAAAAAATTGCAAAAGGGAGTGACTTTGACGAGAAAACAGGAAAGCTTAAAACTGGAAGCAAGGCAAACTTACTTAATGAGGCAGATGCAAAAGCCCTTGCTCAAGCTTTAGGGACCCAGAAGTGGAAAGTACTATCTGTAGATAAAAAACCAACTGTAAGGAAGCCTGTACCGCCTTTTACTACAAGTACTCTTCAACAGGATGCTAATCGAAAGCTCAGGCTTTCAGCACGTGAAACCATGAGATGTGCTCAAGGCTTATATGAGCGTGGATTTATTACATATATGAGAACTGATTCGGTTAATTTGTCTCAACAAGCAATCAGTGCTGCCCGCAAATGTGTTGAATTGCGTTATGGCAAAGAATATTTAAGTGAATCGCCAAGAAGGTTTGTTTCTAAGGCTAGGAATGCGCAAGAGGCTCATGAGGCGATTAGGCCTGCTGGAGAGACATTTAAGACACCAAGTGAATCGAATTTAACTGGAAGAGACTTGGCTTTATATGAGTTGATATGGAAACGAACTATTGCTAGCCAAATGGCGGAAGCCCGCTTAACAATGATGTCGGTTGATATAAGTGTTAGAGAAACTGTCTTCAGAGCATCCGGCAAAAATATTGACTTTCCAGGTTTCTTTCGAGCATATGTTGAAGGTAGCGATGATCCAGAGGCTGCGTTGGAAGGACAAGAGGTTTTGTTGCCGCCACTAGCAGTTGGGGATGATCTTATCCCTAAAACATTAGATGTGATTGGACACGAAACTAAACCACCTGCTCGATACAGTGAAGCCTCTTTAGTTAAAACTCTTGAGAAGGAAGGTATTGGCAGACCTTCTACTTATGCGAGCATTATTGGCACAATTGTTGATAGGGGATATGCCTCTTTAAATTCTAATTCTCTTGCTCCAACGTTTACAGCTTTCGCTGTTACGTCTCTTTTGGAAGAGCATTTTCCAGATTTAGTTGATACAACTTTCACTGCACGTATGGAATCGTCTTTGGATGAGATCTCTTCTGGTTCGATTCAATGGCTTCCTTATTTAGAATCTTTTTATAAAGGTCGCAAAGGGTTGGCTGCACAAGTTGATAAAAGAGAAGGAGATATTGATGGTAAGGCCTATAGGAAGGTTGATCTTGAAGGGATCCCTTGTACAGTCCGAATTGGCTCCAATGGACCGTGGCTAGAGGGCAAGAGGATTAATGAAAATGGCGAGGAAGTAGATGCCAAAGGTAATTTGCCAATTGATATTACTCCTGGAGATCTTGATGTAGATAAAGTCAAACAAATTCTTGATGGCCCTTCTGATTTAGGCATTCATCCAGAAACAGGGGAAAAGGTCTATCTTAGATTTGGCCCATGGGGACCTTTCCTTCAACTAGGGGAAGCTGTTGAGAAGAAAGATAAGCCTAGGAGAGCGTCTCTTCCAAAAGACGTCAGAACAGAAGAGATATCACTTGATTATGCTGTTAAGCTTTTAAGTTTGCCTCGAATATTGGGAGAACACCCAGATGGAGGAATAGTTGAAGCTCGAACTGGTCAGTTTGGACCTTATGTTGTATGGGATAAAGGTGATGGCGAAAAGCCAGATAATCGATCTTTAAAAAAAGAAGATGACGTCTATGAAATCAGTTTGAGAAGAGCTCTTGAATTGTTGTCAATACCTAAGCTTGGTAGAGGAGGACGAATGGCCCTTAAGGATCTAGGAAAGCCAAAAGGAGAAAAGGAAAATGTACACATTTATAATGGACCATATGGTTTATATGTAAAACAAGGTAAAACAAACGCCTCACTGCCTAAAGGTACGGAAGTAGATGAAGTTACGATTGAAGTGGCCATTAAATTATTAGAAGCTAAGAAATCAACTGGATCGAAGCCAAGAACAAAGAAAACAAGTAAAAAATCAATAACTAAAGGGAAAACCTCAAGTAAAACAAAAAAAAGTAATTTAACAGTACAGTCTCTTAAGAATAAAACAAAAAAATGAGAGGCTTTTATAGATATAGCCTAAACAAGAGCATGAAAATACTTTATTTATTGAGTTGCTTTATAATTGTCCAATCATGCTCAAACTCTCAATTAGGAAAGAAGCTAGCTAATAGTTTTGACTCATCTGAAACTCTAAGCTCTTTATCTATAGAAACAACTAACACTAGAATTAATAAAGATGATTTAACAATAGAAAATAATGAAAAATCAAATTCTCTTGTTAAGCAGATTTCCACTAAAAATAAAAAAACATACAATATTAGTAAAGAAAAACCTTCTCTATCGAAAACTAATAAAAATAAAAAAGTAAAAGCCACTTTTAATCGTAAAAAAACATTCAAGCCTCAGCCTTATAGAATAATCATTAGATTGTCTGGTGCAGACCCTTCTGCACCTTCTGAGTCAGTTACTAATGTATTAATAGAGGCGGGAGTGGATTTTGAGATTGAGAAAATAGAGCGTATTGATCAAAGGTCTTCTATTAAGGATTTATCTAAGAGGAGTTTCCTTTGAGGAATTTTAAAAAATCACTTCTTTCAAGACAATCAAAAGTACCTGTTTCACTTTCTAGAAAAGAAGCTATTCAATTAGTAGAAACTTCATATTTAACCGCAGCTTCTGCTTTGATTTGGATAGCACTTTATTATTTGCCAATAGGAGGCGCATTCTTTCGTCTTGCATTACCTTTGCCTTTGGCTTTATTGCAAGTACGGAGAGGTTCGTCTTGTGGCTTTGAAGGCACAGCTCTTTTGGTAATGCTTTTAATAGCTCTTATGGGACCGATAAGAGGACCTCTCGTGTTGTTCCCATATGGATTCCTCTCCCTTTGGCTTGGTTGGAGTTGGTATAGGAGAATTAATTGGTGGATTAGTTGGGGGGGCGGGGTGCTAATTGGGACGGTAGGTTTCTTTGTGAGAGTAGTTTTACTTTCTTTCTTGGTTGGAGAGAACCTTTGGGTTGTTATTACTAAAGCAGGCTTGCTTTTACTTGAAAGGATTATTGATATAGGCAATTTGAATTTGGTACCAAGTTTGTTTTTTGTGCAGATAGTTGCTTTGTTGTTAATTGTGTTTCAGGAATTGATTTTTGTTCTCACATTGCATGCTGTTGCTTACTGGATATTCCCAAAACTCAAAGCTTCTATCCCAACACCCCCTCGCCTCTTGGGCTTTTTAGTTTCATGGGAACCCATTTGAGTCAATTTGATTCTCAAGAGAAAGATTCCCCTTATTTAGGACTCCTCCCTAAAATGTGTATGGCATTTGGTTCAGGAGTATCGTTTCTAACATTGAAGAGATGGATGAATATATGGAGTACTTCAGCAAGTCGCATTAATAGTTTCTTAGTACTAGCTGGTTCAAAGACTGCAGAGATAGAAGGAATTTCAGCAGCTGGATCAACTAAGGAATCTAGACGTTATACAGCGCTAGCAGATGCAGAGCTTCTTCTTGAAGGACCATCAATCTCTAGGAAATGGCCACTGCCTCCTCTCCCTGCAGGGGTTTCCCCTGCTCTTATTACTCATGTTGCTTCACGCCTAATAGGTGTGAACACAGTTGTCCTTGGAGCAGGTCTTTCTCAAATTCCATCTTTTCATTATTTAGCAGCTGAGTCTCCTTCTCTTGGGCCTGCTGATTGCTTAACAACTGGCAAAGCAATGAATATCAACAGAGTGGAAACTCTTTGGGCAAAAGGGTTGAGTATTGGCTCACAATTGTCAAAGCCACTAGTGCTCTCAGAGTGTGTACCTGGTGGAACCACTACTGCACTTGCAGTATTGACCGGATTAGGTATTTCAGTAGGTGACCTTATTAGTGGTAGTAACCGCAACCCTCCAGTCCAATTAAAGAAAGAATTAGTTTCAAAAGGATTAAAAGCTGCAAATTTAGGAAACCAGCCATTCCCTAAATCCATACTTGCAGCGGTAGGCGATCCGTTTCAGCCTCTTTCGGTTGGGCTTTTATTGGGAGCAAGGCAGGCAGGTCAGCCTGTGTTGTTAGGAGGAGGAAGCCAGATGGTGGCTGTTTTAGCTGTTGCTTTAGCTGCACTTGACCCACTTTCAAGAGCAGAATTTATCCAAGATGTTTCTATTGCAACAACTTCTTGGCTTGTTAATGAATCGATTCCTGGAGATTCAAATCAAAGCTCTTTTCTTCAGTTAATTAAGCATATAGAAGATTTCTTTGAAGTTCCTCTTTTAGGACTTTCATCTGGTCTCCGATTTGACAGAAGCTCCAAGAAGGTTTTAAAAGATTATGAAGATGGCTTTGTAAAGGAAGGAGTTGGGGCAGGGGCATTTGCTCTTTTAGCTCAAATCAACGGGTTTAGTCGTGAAAAATTACTTGAAGAATGTGAATTAGCAGTTGATCAATTGCAGAATACTCATTAGATATATCTGTAATAGCTTTTGGGCCTAGATGGTGTCAGATATAACCCTAGGGAGAAGAGACTTTATCCGATTAAGTCTTTTAACTGCAGTATTGAGCTTAACTGGATGCTCTTTCTCTTCAGGCAGGCCGACTGTTGGCTTGGCTAAAGGCCTTTTGCCAAGAGAATTCTTACAGGCTTTGCCATCACCATGGAGATATGAACTTCTAGATGACTTCTCGGAAAATGATTTTCATAAATTAACTTTAAGAAAAAACCCAGATCTCATTGTTCTTGGAGACGGATGGCTTAGGAATTTTCCATATGAAAAATATCAGCCTATTCAGGCTGATATTTTATATAACAAGCTTAGCAATCAAGCGATTTCGTTCTTAGATAGTTTTAAGCCTACCGTCTCATCACGTCTCTTTCCAGTTGCCGTTTCGCCCTGGGTATTAATTTTCCGTGGCGGAGAGGAATTGCTTTCCAGAGCTGGGGAATCTTGGGAAACACTTTTGGACCCTTCTCTTAGAGGACAGGTAGTATTGCCAAGCAGTTCTAGGGTCATAATGGCTTTAGCTGAACGTATGGGGGATAAAGATGCATTGCGACGTTTAAGATCACAAGCTAAGAGTTTTGATGATAAAAATGGATTGAATTGGTTGCTTTCAGGTAGGGCAAAAGTTGCTGTATTACCCCTTCAGTTCTGTTTAAGCTCGCTTGCAAGTGATCCTCGCTTAACTATTGTTTTCCCAAAAGAAGGGAGCCCTTTGAATTGGACGTTGTTGATGCAATCGAATTCATCGCTTCAATCATTTCCATTGTCATGGATACAACAAACATGGAAAATGCCTTTATTACTTAAATTGCTATCGAGAGGCATTATGCCTCCAGTACCATATTCGGATTTGTCGATGGCTATCGAGTCTTTGCCAGAGAGATATCGGCTAATTTATCAGTCAGAAGAAAAGCTGAGTAATTGCTGGTCATTGAAACCGCTAACAAATGATGAAGAACAATTGCTTGAGACTCGTTGGCTAAACTCAGCCCCATAATCGCCGTTGTGGAACATCAGCTAATTGATTATGTGTTTCTTTCAGGAGCTCAGGTATCTTTAAGTTGTAAGGACATTTTGGCACGCATTCTCCACACTCCTCGCAAGAACGCGCATCATTTGCTTCCCACCAATGCCCCGCTCTGCCAATTAGATTATATCTTTCTTTAGCGAAGGTTCGCATATCAAGACCTATGGCGAGATTTCGTAGGCGTAAGATATCTGGTATTGGAACGTCGCTTGGACATGGGAGACATTTTCTGCATTGACCGCAAAATGTATTTCCCAATCGAAGCTTCTTGTTTTTATTTAAACGATCTATAGCTGCCTTTTCAGGCCCTTTTAGTGGGGTATTGGAATGGGTTAGCTTTTTGGCAAGGTGTAAGTCTTCCTTTCTCTTTGCTCCTAGAGTGAGAGTACTTATGCCTTTAGATAAAAGAAATCGATAAGCAAGTTGTAGAGGAGGATATGGAGAACAGTCCATAGTTAGAGTTTTACTAGGTGTATTTAAATACCCTCCCTTATCGGCAGGTGAAATAGCCATTACCCCCATGCCTTCTTTTAAGGCAGTACGTGCTAGTGGGATTCTTGTTTGGTCTAATAAATGTAGATGAAGACTGCAAAAATTAAATCTCTGACTTTCAATGGCTTTTCTGATGAGTGCATTGGAGCCATGAGAGCTAAAGCCTACTTGTCCTATAAAGCCTTCCCCTTGTGCCCATTTGAGTAATTCAGCTCCTTCCCCATTAAGTGCCCAGTCAAGATGCTCAAAAAGGTTTAGCCCATGAATTGCAAAATTATGAATTTTGGACATGCCTAACCGTGCCAAAATTCCGAGAAGTTCTTTTTTACCTTTTGAGAGTTGAATGCATGGAAGGATTTTGCTGGTTATTACCCAACCCCCTTCTGGGTGAATCCCTTGCTCGTTAAGTGCTTTTAGTGAGTCTCCTAATAAAGTCTCTGCTGGTCCATACGCAGGTGCCGTTTCTATATGGTTGATTCCTGCTAAGCATGCTTCTTTGAGGACATCATGCATTTGATCTAAAGAACCTAGAGCTCTCATAGTCCCCAATGTAAATAGGCTTACGTTGGGGCCTATACCAAATGAATTGCGCTTCATTTTTATTGTCTCTTCCATTAGCTGTAAATCAAATGATTCATACAAGAGAGGGCATGAATGGACTGCATATGACGTAGGATCTGTTAATTAATTATGACTAAGGATTCTTGTTTAGGTTTATTTAAATGTTTACAGGCCTGATTCAAGCAATAGGGACGATCCATCTTCATGGGAAGAGAGTATTGGTAAAAATACCTTCTGAATTTGATATGCCATCTCTTGGAGATAGCATATCGGTTGATGGAGTTTGCTTGACTGTATCAGCACTAACGAAGAACTCTTTCCTAGCTGATGTAAGTGAAGAGACTTTGGATAGAACTAGTCTTGGTAAAAAAGCCAATGAAAAAGCCTTTGTTAATTTGGAACCAGCACTTCGCCTTTCTGATCGATTGGGGGGGCATTTGGTAAGTGGTCACGTTGATGGCTTGGGTAGAGTTCTTTCCATCAAGGATTTACGTAATTCATGGGATTTGCAAATTTGCTGGGAGAATAATATTTTTGCAAAATATACTTGTGATAAAGCAAGTGTAGCTTTGAATGGTGTAAGTCTTACTGTTGCTAAAAGCAAAAAAGAAGATGATAGCTTTTCTATAGCTGTTATTCCTCATACTTGGGGGCATACTGCATTGCAATACTTAAAGGTAGGAGAAACTATTAACTTAGAAGCAGATCTTATGGCTAAGTATGCAGAAAGTATTTTAAATAAAGGTAATTATCTTTTTGACTCCTCTACTAAATCAAACGAGAAATACTCTGATATATCATCAGAGTGGCTGGTTGATAATGGGTTTTTATAACAAAACTTAGTTGAACAAAAGCCTCTTGCTACCTGATATAAATTTATTGGTTATTTAAGTTCAAGTTTTTTGCCACCAAGTGGAAGCAAACTTATTGCTCCGGAATCTTTTCTTATATCTATTCTAAATTCTTGACCAGGTTCTAATCCTAGTTTTTTTGTGTAGGCATGACCAATAAGCAGATTCCCATTTCCATGGACTTTGGTTCGAAACTCTGCCTGCCGTCCTCGGGATGATCTATTGCCTGGGCGGCCAGGACCATTTGAGCGAAGTTTAAATCCCTTTGCTTGAACTAATGCTCTATAGAAACTTTTGCGTAAAACCCTTCCGCTGGGCCCTACATAGCCACAACCTCTGGCTATCTCGTCCTCAGAGCATTTGCTTAATGATCTGGCTTTCTCGAGTAGTTCCTTGCCTACTAGCATTTAATAGATCTATTAACTTCTATTAATTCTGACGAATAAGTTCAATTGTGGCAATAAAGAAGATGATTTTCCTTCTTTTGTTATCAAGAATTCAAGATTAAAGTAGGTACAGGATTATGAATAAAACGACCCATATTCCATCAACGAAGTGCCAATACAGCTCGGCAGCCTCTAAAGGGAATCTATTTGAGTGGGTTATGCGACCAGCCGGAGAGCGAGCTTGCCACCAGACAATTAAAATCATTATTGTTCCTAGAGTTACATGTAAACCATGGAAGCCAGTTAATGCATAGAAAGTACTAGCGTAAAGATTATCGGTGAGTCCAAATGGAAGAGTGAAGTATTCCACCATTTGACTTGCTAGAAAAGCAAGCCCAAGGGCTGCCGTAACAAGAAGCCAAAATTGACATTTGTTTGCATTTTTACTTTCCAATGCTTTTCCAGCTCTATGAAAAGTTGCACTGCTTACTAATAACAAAATGGTGTTTAAGGTTGGTAGAGGTAGCTCCAGTTCATAAATGGCATCTGGTAATAGGGGGTTAACTGACTTGTAAGTTAAATAAGCTGCAAAGAAGCCAGCAAATGTCATCCCATCTGCAATTAGAAAAGAAATTAGACCAAATAATCTGTGATCGGAGTGTTCATGCTCTTGACCTTGTAGGGCTGATTTTTCTGATTCCTTGTTAGTTGGTGAAATAATTGTCATTGGTTTCAGCTTTCATTATTTGTATTAGAGGACAGCTTTCTCTTTTTACCGTAACCATATGGCTCATGTATGAGAGGGGCTTCGCCGATCCAGTTTTCAACTGGAGGAGGTGAACTAGTTAACCATTCTGGAGTTAATGCTTTCCAAGGATTATCTCCAGCATCTTTCCCTTTAAAAGCACTATAGATAACATTCCATAGAAATGGAATAGTACTTATTGCCATTAATAGAGCCCCAACACTGCTGATTTGATTTACAAAAGCAAACTGTGGGTCATACTCTGCTACACGTCTGGGCATGCCATTTAAACCGAGCCAATGCTGAGGAGCGAAGCAGAGATTAAACCCAATAAATGTAATTATAAAATGCACTCTTCCAAGATTCTCGTTAAGCATCTTCCCTGTGAATTTTGGATACCAATGATAGATAGAAGAAAATATTACAAATACTGAGCCTCCATAGACTATGTAATGAAAATGGGCGACGACAAAGTAGGTATCGTGAACATGTACGTCAAATGGCACTTGGGCCAAAGCTACCCCTGTAATTCCGCCTAAGACAAAATTTACAATAAAACCACATGAAAAGAGAATTGCACTGTTTAATGAAATACGTCCCCCCCAGAGAGTAGCTACCCAATTGAAAAATTTGATACCAGTCGGTACAGCAATAAATGCAGTCGCAATAGTGAAAAAGAGCCGCATCCATGGTGGAGTCCCACTGGTAAACATGTGGTGAGCCCAAACGACAAGCCCTAAAATTACAATCCCCATGATCGAATAGACCATTGTTGCATAGCCAAATAAAGGTTTTCGACAATGAACTGGAAGAATTTCACTTACTAATCCAAATGCGGGTAAAACCATAATGTAAACAGCTGGGTGGGAATAGAACCAAAAGAGATGCTGATAAACAATTACGTTTCCTCCGAGAGTTGGATTGAAAAAACCTGTGTTTGCAACAATATCGAAGCTGAGGAGAACAAGAGTCCCTGCTAAAACAGGAGTTGAGAGGACAACTAAAATGCTTGTTCCTAGCATTGCCCAGCAATACATAGGTAGTTGCATTAATTTCAATCCTGGTCTACGAAGCTTGAGAATAGTTGCTATAAAATTAATCCCACCAAAGATGGAGCTCCCTCCCAAGAGTAGAACGCTTATTATCCATATCATTTGACCAGCAGCTGGTGTTGTAATGCTTAGCGGTGGGTAGGCTGTCCACCCTGATTGAGCTGCTCCATTAATAAAGTAACTGCTGATTAGCAGCAATCCAGCGGGAGGTATCAGCCAAAAAGCAACAGCATTTAGTCGTGGAAAGGCCATGTCGCGTGCCCCTACATAGAAGGGGATTAAATAATTGCCAAAAGCCCCGTTAACGACTGGAACAATCCACAGGAAAATCATTATGGTTCCATGCAGAGTTAATACTTGGTTATATACATCCCTTGGCATGAAATCAGAAATAGGACTAGTTAGCTCTATTCGTATTGCTCCTGCAAATGCGCCCCCAATAAGATAAAAAAGAAAACCACAAACTAGATATTGCAGACCAATAACTTTATGGTCGAGACTAAAGCTAAAATAACGAAGCCAGCCAACTGGTTGAAGGCTTTGTGGGCTTTTGTTTGTGGATGGTGGCAGTGAAATACTCATAACTCCACCTCAGATTGTTTTGAGTTTTCTTTGAACCAAGCTTGATATTCTTCTGGCTCTTCCACAACAACGGTTGAACGCATCCCACCATGATAGGGACCACATAATTCAGCGCATATTATTGGATACCTTCCAGGTTTCGTTGGCGTGAAATTTAGGACTGTTGGTTGACCAGGTATGACATCTTGCTTTAAGCGAAACTCCGGAACCCAAAAAGCGTGAATTACATCTTTCGATTCCATTCTCATGCTCACAGGTTGACCTGCAGGAACATGAAGTTCTCCTGAAATAATCCCCCCCTCTGGGTAATTGAAGAGAAAAGCAAATTGCATCGCAGTTAACTCAACATTAACTAGAGATGAAGCTTTTGTATAAGCACTTTCTTTAGATGTTGTCCCAATTCCGCCCCATATTCTTTCTTCGGCGTGCATGGAATGTTGGCCATGTGCATCGCTTAGTGATTGCATGCCCCCCATCCTTTCATAGATGTCATAGCTGTAAAGACCGACAAATAAAACTACTATTGCAGGGATTGCTGTCCATAGAATTTCTAAAGGTAGATTGTCCTCTATAGGTAGACCATCTTCTGTTTCCCCTGGCTTTCGCCTAAACTGAATCAAGCTATATACGACCAAAGCTGTTATCCCAACAAATAATATTATCCCAATAACGAAAAGTACTTTAAATAGCTCGTCATAAATAGGAGCATTGGCACTAGCTACATCTGGTAAAAAATTGAAATTATCATTAGCCCATATGCTCGCAATAATCAGAGCAATACTAATCAATATTGTATATATAGCAGTTGGAGGCAGCAATAAAAGGGTCCATACATTCTTTTATTTAACTTATAGAAAATTACTCTTTTGCGCATCGACTTAAGCCTCTTGAAGAGCAATTCCTCATAATCACTTCTTTTTGCTATGTTTTCGATATTTTGCAAATATAGGCGAGTTGATTTGTGTCAGGAATGGGAGATTTTCTTAATTGAATTTATCTTGTACTTCAAAAAATATCGTGCCGTATTTTTTTTAACGGCTACGTTAATTACTAGGGTTCTTTTGAAATCTGGCTGAAACTTCTACTGGTTTTAATCCAAGCCTGCTTAAAAAACGTCTTGGGAAGTTGGCTGCTCATATTGTTGTAGCTCTAATTGCTCTTGTTGCCATTGGAGGAGCTACCCGAGTTATGGAAGCAGGCCTAGCCTGCCCTGACTGGCCACTTTGTTATGGCTCTTTTTTGCCTATGGGTAAAATGAATATAAAAGTTTTTCTAGAATGGTTTCACCGTTTAGATGCTTTTTTTGTTGGCCTAGCTATTTTGTTGCAATTTCTATTTTCGTTGATTTATAGATCATTTTTACCAAAATGGTTGCCATGGATAAATGGCTTGATTCTCTTATTAGTTGTTTTGCAAGGTGCTTTAGGGGCTGTTACGGTTTTTGACCTGTTGCCTTCCACCGTTGTTATGGGACATATGCTTCTTGCGTTAATTCTTGTGGGTTTAATGAGTGCATTGACTCAAAGATTACTCTCGGATTCTCGAAGGGAACCGCCTTCTTGGTGGAAACTTCTCAGTGGATGTTCTCTTATTGCAACGATTGCACAGTGTTTGATAGGAAGCCGAATCGCAACCACATGGACAGCTCAAAAATGTATTGCTAGTGGTGAGTATTGTTATTGGCTTGATTTTCATAGGGCATCAGCAATCCCAGTAGCCTTAGGTGTCATCTCATTTGCATCGATATCTATTTTTTTAGGAGGTTGGTTTCGTGCTCAATTGCCATTGAGTCTTTCCCTTTTATTCCTTTTGTCGATGCAAATATTTTTAGGAGTCTCTTCCCTTTCTTCAGGATTAACAGAGCCTTTGCTTAGAGTTTTACATCAAGTCATTGCTTCTCTGATGATTGCTTGTTTGGCAGCTCTTGGTTCTCGCATGCAAACTTCTCCACTTTCTATGCTCTCTGAAACACTTGAGGATTCTCCCTTGGAGGCCGTCTGTCATGGTTAGTTCAACTTCTCCAGTCTTATCAGTTTCACCTGATCGTAATCAAATAGTTCCTTCTAGAAAAAAAATAAAGCTACCTCCTTGGCTCGAGGTCGCTAAGCCTAGGCTGATTCCATTGCTTTTAGCTACGACTCTTGGGGGCATGGCCTTGAGCGAGGGTTGGCCTTTGCCTTCACCAAGGCTCGTATGCACTCTTGGAGGAGGAGCTCTCGCCGCTGCCGCTGCAGGGGCGCTTAACTGCCTTTGGGAACAAGAGCTTGATGGTCGGATGCAAAGGACAAGCTCAAGAGCATTGCCTTCAGGAAGATTGTCTTCTTCAGCTGTTTTTGCCGGAGCAATTTCCTGTACTTTGGCAGCTGCAGCATTGTTGGTTGGCGGTGTAAATTGCTTGGCAGCAGGCTTGTCATTACTTGGTTTATGTAGTTATGTGCTGCTTTATACAGCGTTCTTAAAACCCCGCACCTCTCAAAATATTGTTATAGGTGGAGTCGCTGGAGCAATTCCACCTTTGGTTGGCGCAGCTGCAGCAACAGGACATATAGGACTTAGTGGTTGGTGGCTATTTGCACTGGTGATGGTATGGACCCCCGCGCATTTTTGGTCTTTGGCAATACTCTTAAAGGATGACTATCAATCTGTAGGAATACCTATGTTGCCTGTAGTTAAAGGCGCTGTCTTTACTGCTAAAGCTATTTCCCGATATGGCTGGGCAACCGTTCTATTGAGTTGGCTTGGAATCTTTGCTTTGCCTGCAGGAGGACTTCTATATGGAATCTTGTTGATTCCTTTCAATATCAGACTACTCCAAATGGTTCAAAGATTGGCTGAAGACCCAGAAGATTTAAATCGAGCAAAGGGCCTTTTCAGGTGGTCTATTCTTTATATGTTTGGGATTTGTCTTTTACTCGTGCTTAGCCGCTTTTCATTGGCTGATCAGTTTCAAAATCAAGCAATTTATCTTTTTTCTAATATGAATGGAATTTTATCAATGCCTTAAAAAACAAATATTAATAGCATTTAAAATCGCTTTATTTGAATTTATTCTCTAGATTCTAAGTAGATTTAACTGGTCCCTTTTTTAATGTTCTTGGTTGAACTTCAGGATCTAGAGAAGTCGTATGGATCTGTACAGGCTCTCCAAAAGTTGTCTCTTGCAATTCCTCAAGGTTCACTTTTTGGTCTTCTTGGTCCTAACGGATCTGGCAAAAGTACTACTCTGAGAATTCTTTGCACTCTTTTAGAACCTGACGCTGGTGAAGTTACCGTGGCTGGTCATAATGTTTTGGTAAATCCTCGGAATGTCAGGAGTGAAATTGGTTACGTAGCACAAGAAGTAGCAATAGATAAGATTCTTACTGGAAGAGAATTGCTTCAACTTCATGGCGATCTTTACCATTTAACTAGATCTTATAGAGATAGTCGCATTAATGAGTTAATCAAAAGGCTTGATATGGAGGATTGGATTGATAGACGTTCAGGCTCTTATTCTGGGGGGATGAGAAGACGACTTGATCTTGCTTGTGGCTTAATGCATGAGCCTCAACTATTGGTTTTGGATGAACCGACTGTTGGTCTCGATATAGAAAGTCGCTCTACAGTTTGGTCGTTATTAAAAGATCTAAATGCTGAAGGTACAACAATTCTTTTGAGTAGTCATTATCTTGAAGAGGTTGATGAGCTTGCTGATCAGATGGCAATTATTGATTCAGGCAAAGTTATTGCAACAGGATCACCAGATGACCTTAAAAGCAAATTGGGTAATAACAGAGTTACATTGAAAGTCCAAGAATTTAGTAATCAAGTTGAAGGTGAAAGTGTCAAGGAATTAATTCAAAAGATAAAAGGTGTTAAAAATGTAGTTCTTAATAAAGCACAAGGGTATTCTTTAAATTTCTTTATTGACGATGCTGCATCTTTGCCCTCACTGCGTATTCAGTTGGCTGAAGCAGGCTTCGAGATCTTTGCATTATCAGAGAGTCGTCCAAGTCTGGATGATGTTTATTTGCAGGCTACAGGCAAGACACTTATGGACACAGAACTTGAAGTTGCGACTAAAAGAGATTTAAAGAAAGAGGCAAAACAAGCAATGAGATGAAGCCCTTTTGATTACCTCGGTAAGCAATTCCTACAAATTTTAGTTATTTTGCAATTCATGAAAACAACTCTTTCTGTCTCACAATCTTCAAAGAATCAAAAATCTAAATTTTTACAATTTTGTCAGGAAGTTTTTGCTCTGACTAGAAGGCTTTTTTTACAGTTGTTTAGAAGGCCTTCTACCTTGATTGCAGGGATATTGCAGCCATTAATATGGCTTATTTTATTTGGGGCTTTATTCTCTAATGCACCCATAGAGTTTCTTC
Source organism: Prochlorococcus sp. MIT 0603 (assembly GCF_000760215.1). NCBI lineage: Bacteria > Bacillati > Cyanobacteriota > Cyanophyceae > Synechococcales > Prochlorococcaceae > Prochlorococcus > Prochlorococcus sp. MIT 0603. The sequence goes on from NZ_JNAW01000002.1 coordinate 73,241, forward strand.
CAGGAGAAATGGCTTATGGAAGATTCTTAGGGGCTGGAATAATCGTATTCACTGCATTTAGTGGTGCTCTTAATGCTGGGTTGCCAGTAATGTTTGACAGGGAATTTGGATTCCTAAACCGTTTGTTGGTTGCCCCTTTGCAAAGTAGAAGTTCAATAGTTGTTTCATCAGTAATTTATATATCTACAATTACTCTTTTACAGAGCTTCGCAATTATGCTTGCTGCCTTTTTCCTAGGCTATGGCTGGCCTGGTTATAGTGGAACTCTTTTGGTTTTCCTGACTCTTGTTATATTAGTTTTTGCTGTTACAGCAATAAGTCTTGGTTTGGCATTCCTTTTGCCAGGGCATATAGAATTGATTGCGGTGATATTTATAGCAAACCTCCCTTTGCTATTTGCAAGTACTGCTTTAGTTCCAATTTCTTTCATGCCGGGTTGGTTGGGCTGGCTAGCTGCAATAAATCCCCTTACCTTTGCTATAGAACCTATTCGAGCTGCTTATAGTAGTTCTTTTGAATTAGGCAGTGTTCTTATTCAAGCTCCTTATGGAGACATAACTGGCTATGAATGCTTGCTCTTTTTAATAGTTCTAACAATCGGATTATTTATTGTTATTCGTCCAATCTTAAATCGAAAACTAATTTAATCCTATGACTTCTACTAATACCAATGGAACTTCTTTCATTTCGTAAAAAGCAGCTTCGAAAACAGATTTCTGAAGCAAAAGAACTTGGTGAGCAAGATAAGTTCTTTGGGTTAAGAGCTCAATGGGTTCATCGTTATGGAATAGAAACTCTGGAAGAGCCTGAGCACTTAATTAAGATTCAAGAGATTCAGCCTTTAGAAAAGGAGCAGTCTTATGAGATTGAAACTTGTGATGAATACCAAATTCCAGAAGGAGATAATCAGTGTTTTGACTCAGTTGAAGAGGATTGCTTTGAGGGACTTACTTGCTTAAATAGTTCTCTAAATGAGCGGACTGTTTCTGATCAAAAATTAGATGATGTATTTACCAAACCTTCTTCTGATGCTTTGCCCCCTCCAATACCATCTTTAAATCATTTTCGAAGATGGCTGCCATCTGTAGAAGACGAAATGCCTAAGGCCTCTTAAATAAGGCTTACGCATTTTGAAAGTCTTTAAATCTTATTGATTTGGGTTGAAAATATTTACATCATTCCTGGCATGCCCATGCCACCCATGCCACCCATGCCAGGCATGCCCATGCCACCCATACCACCCATACCACCCATACCACCCATGGGATCTCCGCCACCATCGCCTCCAGCGGATGGTGGCTCAGGTTTGTCAGCAATGACCACTTCAGTTGTAATTAGTAGAGAGGCGATTGAGACGGCATCTTGAAGAGCTAGTCGGATCACTTTTACTGCATCAATAATTCCAGCAGACATTAAGTCTTCATATTCCCCCGTAGCGGCATTAAATCCTTTACCGAGCCTTTGAATTTCAGATACAACAACCTCACCATTTTCGCCAGCATTAATGGCAATTTGTTTTGCGGGTGCAGAAAGAGCTTTCTTTATTATCTCCACTCCTGTTGATTGATCACCACTTAATTTGCTTGCAAGTGTACTTAACCCTTCAGCTAAATTAATTAGAGTTGTTCCTCCTCCAGCAACAATCCCCTCTTCTACTGCTGCTCTTGTTGCATTAAGGGCATCTTCGATTCTTAATTTACGGTTTTTTAACTCCGTTTCCGTTGGGGCCCCCACTTTGATTACTGCTACTCCTCCTGCAAGCTTCGCAATACGTTCATTTAATTTTTCTTTATCGTAATCAGAGTCTGTTTGATCAAGTTCTCTCTTGATAGAGGCAACTCTAGAAGCTACTTCTTTTTCAGTGTCATCACTAGCCACTATTGTTGTTGAGTCTTTAGTAATGGTGATTTTTCTTGCTTTTCCTAAGTCTGATAAAGAAACCTTGTCTAAGCTCATGGCTTTGTCTTCGCTTATTAATGTCCCATTAGTTAAAACTGCTATATCAGCTAAAGCGGCTTTTCTCCTTTCACCAAATGATGGTGCTCGTACTGCAGCAACTTGAAGAACCCCACGATTTTTATTAACCACTAAAGTTGCCAATGCTTCCCCATCAACTTCTTCAGCCAAAATCACAAGAGGAGAAGAACTCTTCTGGACAGTTTCTAAAACAGGTACAAGATCACTGATGGAACTTATTTTTCTATCAGTAATTAGAAGTAAGGGATTCTCAAACTCGCAAATTTGTCTTTCTAAATCAGTAACAAAGTAAGGAGAGCTATAGCCTCTATCGAAGGCCATCCCTTCTGTTATTTCTAATTCTGTATTTAATGATTTTGATTCTTCAACTGTAATTACTCCATCTACGCTTACTTTGTCCATCGCTTCCGAAACCATTCTTCCTATTTCCTCATCTCCACCGGCACTAACTGTTGCAACTTGAAGGACCTTGTCCCCACTGATTTTCTTACTTTGCTTTTGAAGATTATCAACTATATGAGATACGGCTTTTTCCATCCCTCGACGGATTTCTATAGGGCTAGCTCCAGCTGCAGTATTTTTTAAACCTTCGTGAACCATTACCTGAGCTAATACTGTGGCAGTGGTTGTTCCGTCACCAGCTTTGTCTTTTGTTTTTGAAGCAACTTGTTCAATTAGCTTTGCACCTAGATTCTCAAAGGGGTTTTCAAGTTCAATATCCTTAGCAATAGTCACCCCATCATTAACAATGTCTGGAGCACCAAACTTCTTCTCCAGGACTACATTCCTGCCTTTTGGACCAATGGTTACTCTTACAGCATCAGCTAGAGTGTTAACGCCATTTTCTAGAGCGCCTCTGGATTCATCTGAAGATCTGATGATTTTGGACATTTTTCTCTGAACCTATTCACAATTTCCATTAACACTCTTACGAAAAGTTAGTTGTTAATAAGTGGGGAAATCCGAATCCTTTGATTTTTAGATTCAAATAGTGCTTTATGCGACTGGGCCGCTTAAGGTTTCAAGTATGAATGATTCAGGATCATTATTTTTCATATTGATGGCTGGCCTTGCAGCTACTATGACTTTGATTTATTTCCCTATGCGTTTATTTTTAACAGCAACTGCTAGAAGCAGGCGCTTAAAGCTTTTGCAACGTATCAGGCGGTTGCGAGATGAGCTAGGTCAGCCTATTGAGTGATAGATGGTGAACTGGTTTTAACACTTGAGAGAATTATGCTTTGGGGTGAGAAATTAGAGGTTGGTTTTATTTTTCTCGCTATGAGAATGACTTTGATAGAGCTTCAAAACTAAGTAAAATTTAAAACTTTTTATTCCTGAAATGTTTTGAGTTCCTTTGAAAAATAGAGATTTGCTTTAGGGTTGTCATCATCTTCTAACTAGCAAAATTCATCTCAAAGGATTGATGCAATGTGATTAGAAAGAAAATAATTGGTATTGGATTCGATGAATGTTTAGTTGGATTAGGCAAAACCTTACGAGCTTGCTTTTCAATAATAATGAGGTTTTCAAACGAGAAAGTTACATCTATAGAATATTATCTTCCTGAGACTTATTGGTATTACTATATGCTTAGCGTATTTCGCTTGGTGTGCAGACCAAAAACTAACCCATCACCATTCCCCCATCAACTTGTAATACCTGCCCTGTTATATAACTCGCTGCAGGATCTGCTGCTAGAAAAGCAACTGTTCCAGCAATATGCTCAGGAGTCCCAAATTTTCCTAAGGGAATTGCTGAAAGTATTTTTTCGGCGTCTAAGTCTTTTGTCATATCTGTCTCAATAAACCCAGGAGCGACTGCATTTACAGTTATTCCTCTGCTTGCAAACTCCTTAGCAGAACTCTTTGTTAAGCCTATTACTCCTGCTTTTGCAGAGGCATAATTGGCTTGGCCTGCATTTCCCATAAGCCCGACGACGGATGTGATATTGATAATTCTCCCTTTCTTGGCTTTCAGCATTGATCGTGAAACTGCTTTGGTGCATAAAAATACTCCAGTCAAATTTAAATCTATAACTGATTGCCAGTCTTCAGTTTTCATTCTCATTAATAGACCGTCTTTTGTGATTCCAGCATTGTTAATTAAAAGGTCTATTTGGCTACTTTTTTTTAAAATCGTTTCGACCAATTCATTAACAGCATCTTCATTTGCCACATTTGCTTGCAATGAATATGCTTCCCCACCATTTCTTTTTATTGATTCCACTACTTCTTCAGCTTTCTCTGGCGAGCTTGAATAGTTCACTACGACTTTAGCTCCTAAACTGGCTAGCTTTAGGGCAATTGATTTGCCGATACCTCGACTGGAGCCTGTGACAAGAGCGGTTTGACCCTTAAGGAGCGATGAAGAAGTCATGCGATGTTTTGTTTCCTTGATTGTGAAGATCAAAGTAGTTTGTACTTAACCTAATAAATTAGTTCAGTGTTGATTAACTTGAAAGGTTTTGCTGCCTTTCTTTAAAAGGAGCTAGTTTTGCATTTATTAATTGCTGCAGCTGGAAGTGGTAAAAGAATGGGAGCCAATTGCAACAAGCTGTTCTTGCAGGTAGCAGGCCGAGCAGTGTTGGCATGGACTCTTGATGCGGCCAAGCAAGCAGAATCAATCAAATGGATTGGTATTGTTGGTCAGCCTTCTGATAAGGATTTCATAAATTCCATTGTAAAAGAATGCTCTGTAGAAACTCATTGGATAGATGGTGGACAAACACGCCAAGAATCAGTACAGAGAGGATTAGCCGGTTTGCCTTTAGATGCGCAATATGTTCTTATTCATGATGGAGCAAGGTGTTTGGTAGAGCCTCAATTACTTGATAAATGTGCTCAGCTTGTTAAAGAGGGAGTCTCTGTAATTGCTGCAACTCCTGTGACAGATACTATTAAGAAAGTTTCTAAAGATGGTTTTATTTCCAATACACCTGATAGATCAAAACTATGGGCCGCACAAACTCCCCAAGCTTTTTCAGTTGATCAATTAAAGAGAGGGCATAAAAAAGCTCTTGAAAATCATTGGACGGTTACTGATGATGCCTCGCTGTTTGAGAAACTTGAATGGCCTGTCAAGGTCTTAGAGTCAAGTCCGTCTAATATTAAAGTCACCACTCAATTTGACCTTGTCATTGCGGAAGCGTTGATTTGCAAGAGGGTTCAAGACTAAGACGACCTTTGAAACCATCGAGTGTAGCTTCCCAACCCAGTGGTAAAGCTGCATTTCCACAGCAATGACCTACTGGTAAGTTTGCTATCACTGGAATATTGAGATCAAGAGAACGCTCTTTAAGAATTTCTGTGAGGGCAAAGTTTTGAGATGTATCAGTTCCTTCTTCTGTACAGTTTAGAAAATTCCCAAAAGCAAGTCCGGCAAGCTGTTGAAGCAGACCATTTACACGCCATTGAGTAAGCATTCTGTCGATTCGGTATGGAGCCTCTTCAACATCTTCGAGTATTAATATTGCGCCTTTTAAATCAGGCATAAATTGACTTCCTATTAAATGCGATGCGACGGTAAGGTTTGTAGCTATTAAAGGACCTTTGGATATCCCTTGGCTCCAAGGTTCTCCATAAAGATCAGGTACTGACTTGTTGAACAAAAGCGATCGCAATCGCTCTTTGCTCCATTCAGGTTCCTTTGCAATCGAATTCACTAATGGACCGTGTATTGCGCCATCAAACCCTGCTGATAGTCTTGCAAGAAGAACCGATGACAAGTCAGAGTACCCAAGGACCCAGCCTTTATCCCATGGCTGATTCCGTTCTAATAATCTTGCCGACCCCCAGCCTCCTTTCGCAAATGCAAGTAAAGGAGGAGTATTTGCGGAGTGAAGGTCATTGTATCTAACGTCATCTTCCCCAGCTAGATAGCCCCAATGCTTCCCAGCCTTAACTCTGTTTACACAGCTTAACCCCCAGCTTTTAAAGATGTCAAGACCTTCAAGTAGACGATCTTCTTCATTCACAGGGGAACTTATAGATATTGTATGTACCTCGTCTCCTGGTTGTAGACGCTTTGTGATTGTCTTTGGATTAATTCTAATCATTCACTAAAGACTTCCTAGAATCAAACCTGATAATATTAAACTACCAAGAAGTGTTTGATTCTTAAAATGCCTGCCGAAGCCTTTTGTAGCTGGTATTGATGCTTTTAATGAAAGAACTTCTCGTTGCATCCCCACACTTGCCAAAAGCCAGATAGGCCAAAAGACTAGATTTATTCCTTTGGTTAATGCACTAAGGCCAATTAGGATTGATGTGAGGGCATAGCATATTGCAACTGCTTTGAAAGCCTTTGGGCCAAGTGCAAGTGCACTACTATTAAGCCCTAATCTGTCGTCATCCTCTTTGTCGGCCATTGCATAGATGGTGTCAAAACCAAAAGTCCAAATCATTGTTGCCATCCAGCATGTTATAAGGGGAACCCCTCCGTTTAAAGAAGAATTGCTTGCAGCCCAAGGAATTAACACTGCAAATCCCCAACAGATGGCAAGGAGAGCTTGTGGGTATTTAAACCATCTTTTAGAAGATGGATAAAGAAGGATCGGCAGTAAAGAAATTGCTGATAGCTTTAAACATAGAGCTTGACTAGAGGGTGGTAGCAAGAATATGACTTGAAAGCTTGCGAAAAGCAGAACAGCCATAGCTATTAATGCAGTTGCTGTTGTTAAACTCCCATTGGCAAGGGGCCTGCTTTTTGTACGACTGACTTGAGAATCGATATTTTTGTCCCAAAGGTCATTAGCAATGCAACCAGAGCCACTAACGAGTATTCCCCCGAGGATTATCAGCCCAACTAAAGTATTGCTAGGCGGGGCTGATGGGTTTAACCACAGAGCCCATCCTGCCGGTATCAGCAGGATTATTCTGCCAGTAGGTTTATTCCATCTAAGAAGATTAACTAAAGATGAGAGAGTTTGATTAAGAGGGAAGTTTTTCACTTGCGAGTTGTTTTTAGAAAGGTTAATCAATAACTGCTAGATTCCTATTGATCCTGTTAGACCTGTTGTGTCCAAGAGCACTGTTGGAGTTACAGGTTTTACATCGCCTTCGCTTAATCAAGGTGAAAGTTTTCAAAGCAAGGATTCTCGTTTTAGGAATAATGAAAAAATTCGTAGAGTAGCAGCTATAGATATAGGTACCAACTCAACTCATTTAGTTATTGCATCTGTAGATCCTAGTTTGCATACATTTAGCATTGATTTAGCAGAGAAAGCTACGACCAGATTGGGGAATCGAGATAAAGACAATGGAGAACTAACTTTTAGAGCGAAAACAAGGGTTTTCGAGGCTCTAAAAAGGTTTAAAGAACTTGCTATCAGTCATAGAGTTGATGATATTCTTTTGGCCGCAACTAGTGCGGTTAGAGAAGCGCCTAATGGCAGAGAATTTTTGATTCAGATAAAAGAAGAGCTTGCTTTAACAGTAGAACTAATTAGTGGCATTGAAGAAGCCAGGCTTATTTATTTAGGTGTCCTGTCAGGGATGACCTTTGGTAAGCAACCTCATATTTTGATTGACATAGGTGGTGGTTCTACAGAGTTAATACTTGCAGATGATCAAGACGCAAGAGCATTGTCTAGTACTAGGATTGGAGCAGTTAGTCTTCAAAGGGATTTTGTAAGGCATGGTTCTCTTTCGATCTCTAGATTGAATTTCTTAAAAACTTTTATTCAGGGATCTTTAGAACCTGCTGTCAACAAAATTTCTTCTCGTTTGAAATCAAAGGAGTCTGCAGTATTAGTTGCCACTAGTGGAACAGCCTTGTCTATTGGAGCCTTGGCAGCATCGCAAGAACAAGATTTTGTATTAAGAAAACATGGTTACAAGATTTCCAAAGAAAAATTAGATGATTTGATTGAGAAGTTGTTAGGTATGACTATTGAGCAGAGAAGAAAGTTGCCTTGTTTAAGTGATCGGAGGGCTGAGATTATTATTCCAGGTGCTTTGATAATGCAGAAAGCCATGCAAATGTTGGACATAGAAGAGGTAGTCCTTAGTGAGAGAGCACTTAGAGAGGGTCTGGTTGTTGATTGGATGTTGCGAAGAGGCTTGCTTAAAGATCGATATAGCTTACAAGGAAGTATTCGTAAGAGAACTGTTATTCATCAAGTAGAAAGGTTTTCTGTTAATAGGGAACGTTCTGCACGAATTGCAAATAATGCACTTTCTATTTATGAAAACACACAAGGATCTTTACATAATGATTCTGGGATTGGGAAGGATTTGCTTTGGGCTGCAGCAATGCTGCATTTGTGCGGTCAGCATATTAATTTGAGCTCTTATCACAAGCATTCTTGGTATTTAATTCGTCATTGCGAATTGTTGGGATATTCTCAAGCGGAACATTTAATGGTTGCTGCAATTGCTCGCTATCACAGAAAAAGCCTTCCTAAGAAAAAGCACGATGTTTGGCAACTCTTGGAAAACAAGGAGGATCGGAAAATTGTTTCTGAAATGTCTTTAATTTTGCGGTTAGCATCTGCAATGGATAAGCGCCCTGAATCAGTTATTTCATCATTAAAAGTAAAGCAATCATCCCTTGAGATTATTTTTGAACTTACTCCCAAAAAAGAAAGTGACACTCTAGACCTTGAATCTTGGAGCTTAAACAATTGCAGCTCAATTGTTAAGGAATTAACAGGATTTGAATTGCTAGTTATAATTAAAACTCCAATTGCCTAGAATATATAATGCTTTAATGCTTATAGGAAAAGTCTTAAAGGTGAAATATTCTGTGGCATTAGTATTTCTATTCTCCTTTTTAATTCAATTTATCAGAGACTAATTCTCTACCATAACTCTTTGATTAACAGTTTTATAAAATTATTTATTTCTAAATAAATGTTTATGTTTATGATGATAAAGCTTTGATCTTTGATTATTGGATCTTAATGCTGGGCTGATTATATAAAGAGTAGTCCTAATCAACTTTTTCTTTCTAGATGTTAACGCCAAATCTTTTAAGGCAACTACTTTTATCCATTGATCTTCCCAAGTAACTCTATGAGCAATAGCGACTGGAGTATCTTCTGGGTAATACATCAATAGTTTCTCTTGTACTTCTTCTACATGTCTTGCACTTAGGTAAAGGCATATAGAGGCACCTGTTTTAGCAAGATTCTCAAGTTTTTCCTTTTGAGGAATACCGGTTCGCCCACTTATCCGGCTAAGTACAATTGTTTGTACGATCCCTGGAATTGTAAGTTCTTTTTTTAATTCTGATGCAGTCGCTTGATATGCACTTATGCCTGGTATTACTTCAACTTCTATTCCTTCTTCTGCTAAGCCACATATTTGTTCTGATATAGCACCATATAAGCAAGGGTCTCCATCGTGTAGGCGAACTACCTTTTTTCCTTGATTAGCTTTTCTAATAAGGAGTGAAAGGATTTCCTCAAGCGTTAAGGCACTGGTTTTAAATTTCTCGCAGTTTGAAGAGGTTAATTCTGCAATTTCAGGAGAAATTAGTGAGTCTGTCCAGATCAGCACCTCTGCTTCTTTAAGTCTATTTAAGGCTCTTAAAGTTAATAGATCAGGGGCTCCTGGACCAGCGCCAACTATTGATATTGGATTCATTTTCTTCTGCTGTTGATTTTACCCAGGATTGGCATTTTCCTTTTGCTTTTATATATCCACCAAAGGCCAAGACTGCCTAGGCAAATCATAAGAAAACTTATAAGTTGGGCAATCCGAATCCCTCCTTCGCAAAAAGGAGGGATTGAGCCTAGACAAAGCGGATCAGTCCTTAATCCCTCAATGTAAATACGGCCAATGCTATAGGCAAGTAGATATATGCAACTCAAAGCTCCTGAAGGTAGCTTAAGCAAGCCCTTTATGTTTAATCTGAAAAGAGAGATTAATAGAAAGAAAACTCCTAGATTCCAAATGGATTCATAAAGAAAAGTCGGATGAAAATAGATTTCATTAGAAAAAATTTCCGGCCTTGAACCATAGGGAATAAATAATTTCCAAGGTAGATTGGTTGGAATTCCAAAAGCTTCATTATTGAAAAAGTTACCCCAACGACCTATTGCTTGGCCCAGGGCTAGAGAAGGTACGAGAACATCTAGAGCATCCCAAAAAAATTCATTTTTAATTCTGCAGAAAATTAATAAGCATAGTGCGCCCATTATTAATGCTCCATGAATAGCAATCCCGCCATTCCATATTTCAAGAAAGGCCGGTATTGGAATATTTAAGCTAAATAGATTTATTGAACTCCAAAAGTTCAAGCCGCTATAATTTCTCCATTCAAAAGCAACATAATAAATTCTTGCTCCAATTACAGCACTTAAAATTAATACCGGCATTAAATCATTAAAAAAATCTTTGCGCAGATTTCGGTAATTTGCAAGATAGCTTGAAAGATTTAGCCCAATAAAAACAGCTATAGCTATAAGTATTCCATACCACCTAAAGATCAAAGGTCCAACCTTTATAAGGTCAGTACCTGGAGACCTTAAGGTCAATAGAATAGGTTCCATCTATATATGTTAATTTAACTTCAAATTCCTTTTGCGGCTTGAACTTTTTCTACTTGCTTTTTCTTAAGTACTAGAAGGATTTGAGTCAATGCAACTCCAGCAAAAAACACCATTAAGCCAATAACTCTAGCTGGACTTTGAAGCACTATTTCTGTGTCTAGTTGTCCAAAACCACCCACATTTGGGTCTGTAGTAAGAGCTGAACCTGCATTTATTGCTTCTCCCTCTTTTACTATTATGTTCGAACCAGTAGGGATTGTTTCGGTTATGGAGTCGCCTTCTTCTGTTTGAATAGTTATATTGGTAGACCCATCTTCTTCACTTTTAATTGATGATATGGTCCCTGAATTTGATGAAGTAAAAATTGTGTTATTACTTTTTTCGCCTGTGGGATAAACCTGCCCTCTACCTCTATTTCCACCTACGTTAATAGAATATTTTCCAAAGTGAATATCTTTATTTGTTGCGGGATCAGGTGAAAGAATTGGAAAAACTATTTCTTTATTTTGATCACCAGGTAAAGGTCCTACTAAGATAATGTTTTCTTTCTCTTCACTATATTGAGTGAAATATACACCTTTAGTTTCTTCTTTTATATTATCAGTCCATCGATCTTGTGGAGCGAGTTTAAAGCCATCTGGGAGCATAACTACCGCTCCTACTTGAAGAGGTACTTTGCTTCCATCAGCACCTATCTCTTCAGTCCCAGGTTTATAAGGAATCTTTACAGCGGCTTTGAAAACGCTATCTGCACCAACTGATTGAGGAACCTCGACTTGGGTTGTCATTTTTGCAAGATGACAATTTGCGCAAACTAATTTCCCTGTCGCCTCTCTTGGATTTTCATAATTTTGTTGCGCCCAAAAAGGATAAGCCCAGCTTTGAGATGGTGAGATAAGTAAGGTAAGCCCTATGATTATTGAGCTTAGAAAAAGAGAAAGTATGCTACTCATGATTTGGTTTTAATTAATGACTTAAAATGTAAGAGTTTGGCTAGAAGTTTTTATATCCACCATGGCTTCTCTCCTGTTCTGAAGTCTGTTTCTGTCCATTGATTTACAAATACGTTGTCTTCTTCAATTTCTATATGGGTTAAGGCTAATGAAAGCGGTGCAGGGCCTCTTACTACTTTCCCATTCGCATCATATTGGCTGCCATGACATGGGCAAATATATTTGTTTGCTCCACTATTCCATGGGACAACACATCCAAGATGAGTACAGATTGCATTGATTCCAAAATTCCCAATCGCTTCATCTCCTTCCACTATTAAATAAGTGGGATCACCTTTCAGGCCCTGAACAAGACTTCTGTCACCGGCTGGATGCTTTGCAAGCCAACTGCTAGCTGTTACTGCATTGCCAAGTTCATCTTTGGCTGTTGTTCCTCCGGTACCTCCTCCTGCTCTGAGAGGCATGAAAAAATTAGCCACAGGATATAAAGCACCTAATGCAACTCCTGTTGCTGTACCAAATGTAAGGAGATTCATGAACTGTCTCCTCCCCATTGAGGGCACATCGCTAGGACTCATTTGTGTCATGCCAGATGTTCAATCAGCTCATAATTGATTCCATTATGACCTGTAAAGGTACTTAAATGCTTTATAAAGAAGTTGATTTAAATATGATTGAGTTGATTTTGTGCACAATGATTTGCCAAAAAGTTCTTGTAATCCTTTGGAAGTAGAGGAGGTTATCAATTTCTTATTGAATAGATGGGGTGTTTTATATGAGTTCAAGCTGGTCGTAAAAGGTAAAAGTCTTTACCTGCAAATTATGTGGGGTTTTCTAGAACAACAATCTTTTCCTTTAAGCGAGGCAGAGTATCGAGAAAATCTTAGCAATACCCTTGAGATTATTAATAGGCTTGATTACATCTCTGAAGTCAGGCAATGGTTAATTAATTTGGAAGGTAAACCTCGAGTTGGTAGAGCTCTTAGTTTGCCTTTGAGGGGGGGGAAGTTTTTGGAGGAATTTGTTCTTTGAATTTTTCTGTAATTGCAACAAGCAAAACTCCTATAAGGAATAAAAATAAGATTGAACTCGCCAGTAACAACATAGTTATAGGATCAGTTGATGGGGTAATAACTGCACCTGCAATAGCAGATGAAATAAGAACCCATCTCCAAGCGGAAAGCATTTGTTTCCATTTCACAAGACCTAGAATGCCTAATAAGAACTGAAGTATTGGGACTTGAAAAGATAACCCTGTACCGAGCATTAGAAGCAAAACAAAATCCAAATACTTTTCAATTGACCACTGTGGCTCAACAACATCTGCTCCATAGTTGACTAGGAAATTCAAAGCTGCAGGTACAAGAGTTCTCCAAGAAAAAAATATTCCTAATATGAACAAAATTGCTGAGCAAGCTACTGCTGGTGCAATTAGCTTTTGCTCGTTTTTGGTAAGGCCTGGTAAAACAAAAGAGAGAATTTGAAAAACTATATAAGGCAATGCAATTATTAGCCCAGCATATCCAGCTACTTTTATTGATACAAATAGGAATTCACCTGGGGCAAGTTGAAGAAAACGAATTGAACCTGCAGGAGCTTCTAAAGCTTTAACTAAAGGCTTTATTAGTAAAAGAGATGAAAATGCGCAAAGAATAATGGCTATAAAACTTCTTAAAACTCTTTGCCGGAGCTCTTCTAAGTGACTAAAAAAGGACATTTGCTTGCCCTGGGGCGGCTCATTTATCATTTGTGAGCAGATTAAGTAAAATTAGCAAAGAAATCTTTTAATAAAAATAAATACTTAGAATAATCATATTTTCAAAAACCCCTTGATATTTTTTTAGCATATATATTTATCTGTTGATTTAGATAATTTTTTCCCATCATTAACAAAATATATTTTGACTTTTAAAGATCTCAATTTCTATTCAATGATGCTGGGGTTTTAGTAGGGTCGGGAAGAATAAAAGGAGGGCAGTCATTTAAAGAAGATTTGCCATAGTTGGCATACTCTTTATATCCACCCATTTTCCCATTTGTTTTCATTAGTGCACTAATGAAAACAAGTAGAAGAAATACAGTAGGTGCGCCTACAATTAAAGCAGCTCCGAAAATGTAGCCAACTAAAAACTCAGCAAAACTATGATTCCCTAGAAATTGATGAGAGCCAAGAATAAATTCAAACATTTAAAGTCCAGGATATGCATAAAATGATAAGTCATTTTATGCATTTTTTGTGAACTGCTCAAGATACTTTTCTCCGTTGGATGGTTCAGCCCATAAAACCTTGCCTTCTCTATGAGTTACCATCCCCGGCGCAGCTCCTTTGGGCTTGTTCAGCTTTGATGTAGGCACCATTAGTACTGATACTTTATTGTTTTGCTTTGCTTTGCTAAAGAAGGCAGCTAAATCAGCACAGATTTTTAAATCAGGTTCTTTTATAGTCCCATTGACTGCTTTTATAACCACATGGCTGCCAGGAGATTCTTGAGCATGGAACCAAACGTCTCCTTTATTGGCATTTTTGAGGCTAATTAATTCGTTTTGTCGATGGTTTTTCCCTATTTGAATTGTTAAACCACTTGGGCTTTTGAGCTGAAGTAAATTTGTAGAAGCATTATTGGATTTGTATTTCCTTTTGACGATTTGTTGCTTTGACAAAATGAATCCTTCTATATCTTCTTTGAGACTTTTAATGCTTTCTATCTTCTCACTCTGACTCTCATTTTTATTTTTGATAATATAATCCAAAAATAAATCTGTTTCATTGATAAATCTAAGCATCTCTTTATGATGATTAATTCTTTCCTTTAAAATTAATTTTGATCGTTTGAACTTTTTCGCTTGTGAATATAATTTTTGAGCCTCTTTTACTTTTTCTTTACTTGGCTTGCTTAAACAAAGTATTTCATCAGCTTTTGTATATAAAGATTTGATTTGATTAGTTTGGGAGTATAGCTTTACTTGTTCGATTAAGTTTTTTTCTTCGGCTTCTTTTTTTTTGCATAGAGCTTTTGAGAGAGTCTTAAATATTTGCTTGAGGGCCTTTGCCTCTAAATGATTTTTATAGTATTTGCCAAGTGATATACCTATTTTCTCGTTGGAAGAAGCACATAATGTTTCTTGACTCCATACTCGATAAGGACTAGGACCATGAAAAGATATGCAAAAGTTCTCTTCCTCTAAATCTTTCAACCACTTGTTCCAGCTGGAAAATAAATCCTCCCAATTTTTATCTGTTAAATCATTAATTTTTAGATTGATTAATTTTTCTGCAGAATATTTATCATTACTTGCTAATTGAAGTAATAGATTGGGACTAATTCCTTGATAAGTTTCTTGAAATGCTTCTTTTACTGTTATTGGAAGAAGTGTGAGTTGTGTTTTCCATTCTTTAAATGAATAACTTCTTTTAGGCTCTAAGCCTTGCAATGGAGGAGGAGGGAAATATAGATCCCCTGTGCTTATTGGCCTTAAACGAGATTGGGTCGCTCTTATTTGTTTTCCTATTGTGATAACTTTCTTTTTCTTATCTAAAAACAATAAATTACTATGACGGCCCATTAACTCTAATACTAGAAACTTTTCAAAGCTTCCTTTTGGACGAATAGCGAACCCAAACTCTACTGTTCGATCAAATCCATCTTGCTTTAATTGAATTAAAGCTAGACCACGGCCCCCACATTGAATTTGTTTGCTTAGAGTACTTTCGCCAATTTTTCTAGGAGGAGCTTCTATTTCTACAATCCTTGGAGACTCTGCATGCCAACTCAGCTCGATCCAAGTTAAGCCTTTTAAAGTCCTAAATGCGATTTGGATGCTATGTGTATCAGATTGCTGAACTTTCTCTAAACGACTTGGAATTACTTTCTTTCTTAATTCTGAGAGAACAGCCTTCAGACTGGTTATATCCATCATTTGAAGACGTAAATCACTCATATGATTATCTTGATAGTTGTTCGCAGATGTCATTGTCACTTCTACCTGAATTAAATCAAAACTATGACTGATAACAATGGGTTAACAGTAATTACTGGACCTAGTGGTGTAGGTAAAGGAACTCTAGTAAAGAAATTGCTTAATAGTAGCAATAATATTTGGCTCTCAGTTTCTGCTACTACACGAGCGCCTAGGTTGGGAGAGAAGGAAGGGACGGATTATTTCTTTTTAAAAAAGAAGGATTTTAAGAATTTAGTAGAAGCCGGAGGTTTCCTTGAATGGGCCGAGTTTGCAGGGAATTTTTATGGGACACCTAGAGAAGAAGTTCAGAAAAAACTTTCTAAAGGGAAAAAGGTTTTATTGGAAATTGAATTAGATGGAGCAAGACAGGTTCGAAATAGTTTTCCTGATGGATTCCAATTGTTTATTGCACCTCCAAGCTTTAAGGAGCTAGAAACTCGCATTAGAGCTAGAGGAACTGATTCGGAAGATGCTATTAGACGCCGCCTAAAAA
Organism: Prochlorococcus sp. MIT 0603; assembly: GCF_000760215.1. Lineage (NCBI taxonomy): Bacteria > Bacillati > Cyanobacteriota > Cyanophyceae > Synechococcales > Prochlorococcaceae > Prochlorococcus > Prochlorococcus sp. MIT 0603. Next base: position 89,121 of record NZ_JNAW01000002.1, read on the forward strand.
GGGCATCAGAGGAAATTGATGCCCAAAATGAATTTGATGCAGTAGTAATAAATGATGATATAGATATTGCTTTTCTAGAAATTAAAAGGTTAATAGGTCTTTAAAGCTTTGATTGAAAAGTTTATAGTCCAGGGTGGAAAAGGAGATCTGGAACAAAACGATTCCATTCAACGAGAATGCCTGCAGTGATTACTATCCAAATGGTTGCAACCACAGGTGCCGATCTAAACCATTTTGTTGAAAAGATTTTAAACATAAGTAGCTGGTAGTTAGAAGATTAAGTTAATAGGATTAAGTATTCATAGTTGTTTTATCTAGGTCCATTTAAAGAAATGTTTTCATCCTTTTCGCGGAGGTCACCATTTCTTCCTTGTTTATTTGCCTCAAAAGGCCAAGCGGCACCTTTGATTAAACACTTTCTTGCTAGAGCAAAGTCAATGAAAATTTCGTTTTCTGAAGGATTCTTGTTTTGTTTTGATGCTCTTAAGTACTCCCTGCCAGACCATCCAATTATTCCAGCAATATAAATAAAGATATGACCAGGAATTAAAACATCTCCTTCATGATGCCTACTTGCTAAGGCTCCAAAAGGTTCAATAGTGGGAGTAATTACTAAGTGGGGCAGACCGTCATCTCCACAGGATGCTTTGCTATAACGCTCAAACCTGGCGATGTCTTTTGGCGTAGAAGCTCCAGCAGCTCGCTCTTGAAAGCGAGCATTGTCAGAACATGGTGTAAGCCCTGAGGCTATGAAATCAGTGCTGGGTCTGTCACGATTGACTGCTTCTCCAGCTGCATTAGCTAATGGAGCCAAGCCTAAAACTAGGAAGGCAGATAGAAGAATTGAGAAGAGACGACGCATTAGTTCGAATCCTTATTTAACCTGTCTTAAGTAGAACAGGATTAACTGTATCTAAGTTAAATGAGATACGCCTAAATGATGCATACTGTACTCGCCCTCGAAACAAGTTGTGACGAGACTGCGGCAGCTGTCGTTCAATTTCAGACCGATAGGTTTCGTGTTTTGGCAAACTTTATTGCTTCCCAAGCTAATGAGCATGCTCAGTGGGGAGGGGTTGTGCCGGAAATAGCATCAAGAAGACATCTTGAAAATATGCCCTTTTTGATAGAAAAGGCATTGGATAGATCTGAAATAAGTATTTCAAAATTAGATGCTATTGCCGCAACAGTTACACCAGGATTGACAGGAGCTTTGCTCGTTGGATCTGTAACAGCAAGGACATTAGCTTGCCTTCATGGGCTTCCTTTTTTAGGTATTCATCATTTAGAAGGGCATCTTGCATCAGCGCTTCTTTCGGAAACACCTCCAATCCCTCCCTATTTGGTCCTCTTGGTAAGTGGAGGTCACACAGAGTTAATCCAAGTTGATAAAAATTTTATATACTCCAGAGTTGGAATGAGTCACGATGATGCAGCAGGAGAAGCCTTTGATAAGGTCGCTAGATTATTAGGACTTTCATACCCTGGAGGGCCTGCTATCGAGAAGGTTGGGAAGAATGGCGACCCCTACAGCTTTTCGTTGCCAAAATGCAGGGTGTCAAAACCTGATGGGGGTTTTTATCCATATGATTTTTCATTTAGCGGTCTCAAAACAGCTGTCTTGCGAAAGGTGGAAGCTATTAAATCCTTAGAAAAAGATATACCTGTAGCTGATCTCGCCGCTAGTTTTGAGAATGTAGTTGCAGAAGTTTTGGTTGAAAGAAGCTTGAAATATGCTCTTGATAATGGCATTTCGTCTTTGGTAATGGTTGGAGGAGTAGCTGCTAATAATCGATTAAGAAAGATGATGTTTGCAGAAGCCCGAAAAAAATCTATAAATGTTTATATGGCTCCAAAATCCTTTTGTACTGATAATGCCGCAATGATCGGCACGGCAGCTTTATTACGGTTATTATCAGGTACAAGTCCTAGTTCCATAGGCCTTGGTGTTTCAGCAAGGTGTCGGATGGATCAATCTGATCTTTTGTATGAAAACAATCATCCATTCTGAATCATCATTTATAACTTTTCCTTCCCATTGGCATTAAGTTATGAATTCTTCTGAAAAAGATAAAGAAAAGGCTGCTTCACCCGTTAGTAAAACCGAACTTAATTCTTGGAAAAGAGGTTTTACTCCTCAAGCGGAAATATGGAATGGTCGAATGGCTTCTATTGGATTGATTATAGGGTTGTTTTCTTTGATTTTGATCAATAATTTATTTGGAGGGAAATAGTAGATTTATCTTTGTAAGTTAGTTTTAATGGAATCATCTTTGCCTTTTGGATTTTGAGCCTAATTATTCCAGTAATTTTCTTTGCATGTATTCAGTGATTTTATTTAATCTACGAATTCCATTTGAGATTTTTTGGAAAATACTCAATTTAAATTTTTACCAGATTTTTCATTTACATGACTTTAGTGGCTCAAGTTTATGTATTGAAGAAGTTGATACTGTTCAGCCATCATATGCTTCCCTATGACTCCTGAGCGGCTAGGACTGCTTTGGGGGGTGACAGTTTTTGCCGGAGCCGGGGCAAGACTTTTGTCTGCCCTTACTGGCTTCCCTGGTGTCGTCCTATTACTCCTTTCTGGGCTGTTAATAGGTCGTTCTGGCTTGGGACTTGTTGAGCCTCTTGATTTAGGACAGGGGCTGGAAATTATCGTGGGATTACTTGTAAGCCTTGTCTTATTTGATGGTGGATTAAATCTTCGTCTTCCTGGAGACACGATAAAAACAACTGTTATTAGAATTTCGTTAATACGACTTTTTGTTTCTTTAGCAGCTATTTGGATTGCAGCTCATTTGCTTGCTGGACTGGCTTGGAATGTAGCTGCTGTATATAGTGCGATAGTTTTGGCGACTGGCCCTACTGTTGTAACACCATTAATTCAACAGATTCGATTGGCTTCACCTTTGGGAGATGTTCTTGAAGCAGAAGGATTAGTTCTTGAGCCAATAGGGGCAGTTTTAGCCCTGCTTCTTCTTGAATTATTAGTTGGTGATCTTCATGGATGGAAGGAATTGTTTTTTAGCCTATTAGCGCGATTAGGTGGGGGGGTTCTTATTGGTTTATTTGCTGGATGGATTCTTTCTGAAGCGCTAAGAAGAATAAAAACAGAATCTGCTGTGGGAATTAGATTGCAAATAACGTTGGGAGTATTGTTTTTGCTGTATGGCATTTGTGAATGGATTTTGCCTGAATCAGGTTTGCCTGCTTCAGTTGCTGCAGGCTTTATTGTTGGGCGAAGTCCTTCTATTGAGGTTGATAAATTAGATGAATTAATAAGAGAGTTGGCTCAGCTTGCAATAACAATGCTTTTCCCACTACTTGCTGCAGATGTTTCTTGGAGTGAATTAAGTCCACTGGGTTGGGGTGGAATTAGTTGTGTTTTTGTTCTAATGGTTGTAGTTAGACCATTGGCTGTAAGCCTTGCCACTATTGGACTCCCATTGGATATAAGGCAACGTTTATTCCTTGGATGGTTAGCCCCTAGAGGCATTGTTACTGCAGCTGTTGCTTCTCTTTTCTCTATTCGTTTAGAACAAGCCGGAGTCCTTGGTGCTGGACGACTCCAAGGATTGGTCTTCTTAACGATTCTAATGACTGTAGGGATCCAAGGATTAACAGCAAAACCCTTGGCAAAGAAATTAGGGTTACTTGCGGAAGATCAGACAAGTTGAAGGATCATTACTTATAGATGTTTTTTGATCCTGCTGATATCTTCAGCTTTCATTGCAAGTAGGCTCCAAGATGCAATCAAGTCAGGACCTTGAATGCTCCCAAGTAAAGCTGCTCGAAGCGTTTTCATTATTAATCCTTTTTTGACCCCTAAGGATTTTGAACATTCAGATATGATTGATTTTGCGATTGCATGATCGATACCATCCCAGGGCGTTTTATCTAACTTTTCAGATATTTTGAGTAGGATTTTTTTTGCGTCTTCAATCTCTAATTGTTTTATTCCATCATCTTTTAGGCAAGGTTCCTCAAAGAAAACGCGGCTATGTTCGATGCCATCTTTTATAACTGTCATTGATGGGCCAATAAGTTGAGTGAGTTTTAGTCCCCAGTCTTTTGTTAGCAACTCCCATCCTTCTTCAATCCATAAAGGACTTAAGCACTCCAATAGTTTTTCAGGAGACCAACTATGAATTTCTTGAGCATTTAGCCAATTTAGTTTTTCCCAGTCAAATTTTGCACCTGCTTTGTTTACTCGATCAAAATCAAATGCTTGAGATGATTCTTTTAAATTGAATCTTTCTCCCATCCCTTCAGGCGGAGACCACCCAAGAAGTGTCATGTAATTTGTCATAGCCTTTGAGGTGTAACCCATTTCCCTGAAATCACTAATAGAGGTGACTCCATCACGCTTTGATAACTTGCGACCGTTGGGATTAAGGATTAATGGAGTGTGTCCAAAAGTTGGTTGTTTTAGCTCTAGTGCTTTATAAAGGAGTATTTGCTTGGCTGTATTGGCAAGGTGGTCTTCACCACGGATTACATGTGTAATAGACATCTCAGCATCGTCTATTACAACAACTAAGTTATACAGAGGATCCCCAATTTCATTGGCAGGCGCTCTACGCGAAATAACCATATCTCCCCCAAGGTCTTTGCAGCTCCACTGCATTAATCCTCTAACCATGTCATTCCAATAAACTGATTCTTCATTCTCAATACGGAAACGTATTACTGAACTTCTACCTTCTTGAATGAATTGTGATTCTTGAGAGGGAGTGAGATCTCTATGACGGTTGTCATACTTAGGAGCCTGCCCAGCTTCTTTTTGAGCATCTCGCATTTCTTGAAGTTCTTTTTCAGTGGTGTAACACCTATATGCCATTCCTTTATCAAGTAACGAAATGATTGCTTTGCGATGGTCATCAATTCGATTGCTTTGAAAAATAGGTTCCTCATCCCATTTCAATCCAAGCCATTTAAGTCCTTCAAAGATATTCGAAGTAAATTTATCTTTGGACCTTTCTTTGTCTGTATCTTCTATTCGTATTAAAAACGAGCCATTGTTTTTACGTGCATATAACCAATTAAATAAAGCGGTGCGTGCTGTGCCTATATGAAAAAAACCTGTGGGACTTGGGGCTAGCCTTACTCTAACTTTCAAGTGTTTTAATTGGTTTGGATACGGGACCGACGGGATTCGAACCCGCAACTTCCGCCGTGACAGGGCGGTGCTCTAACCAGTTGAACTACGGTCCCAGGATTTAGAAGACTTCCTTTAAAGCTTCCTGGATGGTCAATGCCTTATGTCTGGCAAGAGAACTATCAACCTATCACTTTACTGGCGCCAACCTTTAAAGAAAAAACAAGATCAAAGGTTCTTATTCTCTTTTAAAAATTTAATTTTTTATAAAGAGAATGAATTCTTTGAAATTATGGACGGAACCCAGCAGGCTCAATGAGACGTACTTGATTCCCTCTAGCTGTGAATTCTCGGCCTTGATCACTTTGGACTACAACTCGACCACCAGATTTGACTCGTATTACACGTGCCCTAACCCAGCCAAGAGCGGCAGACTCAAGGACTTTTACTACATCGCCAGGTTGAAGATCTAACTCCATTCGTAAAAGGAAGAAACTGCTGAAAGGGTTGTAGAACGCGCCGTGGAGGACTTGAACCCCCGACATCAGGTTTTGGAGACCTGCGTTCTACCAACTGAACTAACGGCGCATTATAGATGCCCTAGTACCAATTTGTGATATTGGTATTTGGATTGAACGAGGTCGAAACCTCAGCGATCGAAGCGCTGCTTTACTCGAGTCGCTTTACCAACTCGATCTCGCAGATAAAAGAGCTTCGCTCTTCTTACTTTACCTCGACGCTCAACTTTTATAGAAGCAACTTGGGGGCTATGAACCATAAAGACTCTTTCAACACCTACTCCTTGGAAAATGCGACGAACAGTAATAGTTTGATTTACACCCCCGTGGCGTTTAGAAATAACCACACCCTCATAAGGTTGAACCCTTTCTTTGTTCCCTTCACTTATGCGAACTCCAACACGTACTGTGTCCCCCACATAGACTTCAGGAACCTTCTTTTTTTGTTGAGATTTCTCAAACATATCAATGAGTCCTTGAGGGGTCAATATTTGCTTTTTATTAGACCCAGATGACTTTTTGTCATTGACTTTTTCTGCAATGGCAGTGGAGGCATCATTACTCATTTTGTTGTTTTCTCCTTCTCCAGGAGGATTATTCTTTAAGTCTTCTGTCATCCCAAATTAGATTTACTTGTCGAAGGTTTATTGTAACTGTTCATAAATCATTTTTAGATGATTTTTGCTTTTTGTTTTAGGAAAGGGCTTTTTAAAAGCCTTTTCAAGTTTGATTAGGAGAGGCGAGATTCGAATCACTTTGTATGTAAGTCAGGAATGGAAGGTTTAAAGCCATTTTGCCTTTCTAAAAATTATGAAACTCTGATTTTTGTTGAAGTCAGCTTTGTCTTTCTCTTGTTAACAAGCAGTAATTTTTATTGACCTCACAATAAAAATAAAGTGATTATCCATTGCCAATAGAGAGAAAATTGATTAAGCCTTTGAGGTGATCTCATCTTGGTAAGTTGATGTAAATTTCAATATTGATAGTTTGGCCTTACAGTTATAAGCAAATTCTAATGAGGAGCTTCTAGCTCATTAGATCTGTTTTTATTTTTTCTCGGCATGAACAAACTTTTCGCCGATTTGCTTGCATCATCTTCACAACCTTCCAAAAATGATGGTCCTCGCATCCAACAAAGAAGAGGTGTTGAAATTAAATCTTCTAGAGAAATTCAAATCATGCGTAAGTCCAGTCAGATTGTTGCGACAGTGCTTCGTGAAATAAATGAAATGGTTCAACCAGGTATGACCACAGGGGATCTTGATAAATTTGCTGAGCTGAGAATAAAAGATATGGGAGCAATTCCAAGTTTTAAGGGGTATCATGGCTTCCCTGCAAGCATCTGTGCCAGTATTAATAATGAGGTTGTACATGGCATCCCTAATTCCAGAAGAGTTATTAAATCAGGCGATTTATTGAAGGTTGATACTGGTGCTTTTTATGAGGGTTATCATGGTGATAGCTGCATAACTATTTGTGTTGGTGATGTTTCTGATGAGGCAAAGAAATTAAGTCGAGTTGCACAAGAATCACTTATGTTGGGCTTATCGCAAATAAAAGCTAAAAATACCTTGTTAGATATCGCTGCAGCAATAGAAGATAATGTAAAAAAGAATGGATTTAGTGTTGTCGAAGATTACACAGGACATGGTGTAGGTAAAAATCTTCATGAAGAACCTTCAGTGTTTAATTTCCGTACGAATGATTTGCCAAATGTTACTTTGAGATCAGGGATGACGTTAGCTGTAGAGCCAATACTTAACTCTGGGAGTAAGCGTTGTAGAACGCTTCGTGATAGATGGACTGTTGTAACTGTAGATGGCAGTTTGTCCGCTCAATGGGAACATACTATTTTAGTAACTAATGATGGTTGCGAAATATTGACTGACCGAGGTTGAAATTAAAGAAAATTAATTCTTCATTGATCTTATTCTTTTTCTTTAAACAGTTGAAAGTATAAACTTCTTAAAAGTTCAACCATTGGCATTATTAAATAAGTCAAAGGGTTAGGACTAATGATAATTAACCTATTTGAAATTGATGTTGCCTTTTGTATGATTTGACCAGCAACCGTATTTGCATTCATTATCCCAATAGGATTTAATTGTGATTTAAAAGGGCCTAATATTATTTTTCTAATTATTAATCTTTTTTTTTGTTTATTTGTTAGGGAATTGTTCTTAAAGCTAACTAATTGGCCAATTAATCTTTTGCTGATTTCATAGGAAGGGCTTAAGGCTGGTTGGATTTCGGCTTCAGAAGTGTTTATCCAAATTTCTCTTGCAGTGCTATCGATAGTCTGACTTGATAGTGCCTTTTCAAAATATTCAATTAATCGCCAATTGCTTAAAGCATTTACTTCTATTGCTTTATTCAGTCCATCTAAATCTAGGTTCCCACCAGGGTTGATTCCATGATTCAGTATGAGGACATCTAAACCTTTGAAAACCTCCTCTAGTTTCCTCTCTTCACCACATTCCCATTGGATCCATTTATTTGGACCTTTAGCAGAATCAAATGTTTGAGTTGTTGATCCATGTGTAAGCCCAATTACAAAAGATCCTTTAGATCTGAGTTCTGTTGACAAGGCCATGCCCAGACTTCCTGAAGCCCCTGTGATTCCTATTCGACGATTCTTCCAAATACTCTTAGTTGGTTCTACTTGGATCATTTTGGTCTAATTACAGATAATCCATTGGAAAAATTTTATATTTTGATGTGATTGAACCTATGGGAAATCAACATTAGGTAATTTAATTCATTTAATCTCAAATTATTTTGCCAAATACTATTCATAAGTCTCAATATAAGATTAAGATTAGCCAGGTCTGATAAAAGGAGTCAGCTCATGGCTAAGACCTTAATGATTGGGTCTTGCGAGCCATTCAGTGGTAAGTCAGCTTTGACATTGGGAATTGCTAGGCATTTAAAGTCTTGCAATATCCCAGTACGCTTTGGGAAGCCTTTGGCTACTAGCCTTGAGTTTGATAGTGAAAACAATTTATCTCCTCCATTCATAGACGATGATGTGCGTTTTATTGGCTCAATTATTGGCTTAAGCGAAGATAATTTGATTCCTTCTGTTGATTTTATAGCCCCAATAAGTGCAGAAAAACGTCTTGCAGAATCTTGTCTTGATCCTCTAGATGGATTCACTCTTCTGAAAAACAAACTTAACGACTCTTTTAAAGGATTAAATATTCTTGAAGCAGCTGGCACTATTAATGAAGGATTGCTTTATGGATTAAGCCTTGCTCAACTTGCTAAAGATTTTGATGCAAAGGTTTTGTTGGTTCATTTATGGAAAGATTCTCGAAGTGTTGATTCTTTATTGGCAGCTAAGAAAGAACTTGGAGAAACTCTTTTGGGAGTTGTGTTAAATGCTGTTACACCAGATGAAGTGAAAGATCTTGAACATAACGTTGTCCCAGCGTTGCGAAAACTTGGAGTGGATGTTTTTGGCGTCATGCCAAGATCGCCTCTCCTTCGAAGTGTCACCGTGGAAGAATTAGTAAGACGTCTTGATGCACGAGTTATTTGTTGCTCAGAGAGGCTTGAGTTAATGGTTGAAACTTTAAGTATTGGAGCAATGAGTGTAAACTCTGCAATGGAATTTTTCCGTAAAAGGAGGAATATGGCTGTTGTAACAGGTGCTGATAGAACTGATATTCAACTAGCAGCTTTAGAAGCTTCGACCCAGTGCCTTATCCTTACAGGAGCTGGCGAGCCATTGCCCCAACTAATTAATAGAGCTGAAGAGCTGGAGGTCCCTTTATTAAAGGTTGATACAGATACTCTCTCAACAGTTGAAGTAATTGAGCATGCTTTTGGACATGTTCGCTTGCATGAATCTGTCAAAGCTTCTTATGCATTTCGTCTGGTTGATGAGCATTGTGACTTGGAAAGATTATTTGGGTTTTTTAGCATTCCTTCCAAATCCGCTGATCATTGCTAATTTCAAATTAATCATGAGAGAATCTCTTTGAGACGTAGTCAATCTCTAGATCTACCTCAAATAGGTCGTATAGATACTTTGGCTAAAGAATTAGCCTTGTTACAAGATAATGGTAAAAGGAGAATAGCCTTCTTGGGCAGCAGGCATGTGCCTGTGGTGACAATCCATTTGGTGGAATTGATTGCGAGGTCATTGGCTCAAGAAGGTCATTCTTTGGTTACATCCGGTTCACAAGGTGTAAATGCTGCTGTGATTAGAGCTGTTTTGGAAGTAGACCCCTCGTTGATAACTGTTTTGTTGCCACAAAGTCTAAATCGTCAGCCTCCTGAAATCTGCAACTTACTTGAAAAGGTTTTACATCTAATAGAGAAGCCTGATAATGATGACTTGTCATTGCCAATGGCCAGTAGCCTATGCAACCAAGAAATAATAAATCGTTCTGATCAACTTATTTGTTTTGCTTTTCATGATAGTGAAACTTTATTAAGCAGCTGCCATAGTGCTGAAGATATGGGCAAAGTGGTTAGTTTATTGTTCTTTGATTAGATCCTTTTACTAAAAAGATAATGATATGAGAGAAACTATTCTTTTTATCAGAATTTTTGATTGAAAGTTGTGTAATTCTTTTATACTTAAAAAAATAATTACTTTCTCTTTTTATGCCAGCATCTTATTCGTTTGACGTTGTCTCTGATTTTGATCGTCAAGAGCTGGTTAATGCAATTGATCAAATTCAAAGAGAAATTTCTCAAAGATATGACCTAAAAGATTCAAGTACGGAAATCAGTCTTGAGGATGAGGAGATTATTATTGTGACCTCTAGTGATATGACATTAAAGGCTGTGGGGGATATCCTTTTACAAAAGGCTACTAAAAGAAAACTCTCGTTAAAGATTTTTGATTTTCATGAACCTGAAAAATCTTCGGGTAATAGGGTTAAGCAGAGAATTATCTTACGGAAAGGTCTTAGTCAAGATCTGGCAAAGAATTTGAGTAAAGCTATTCGTGATGAGCTTAAAAAAGTTAGTGCTTCAATACAAGGCAACAGTATAAGAATTACCGGAAAGAGTAAAGATGAATTACAGTTGGCAATTGCAATACTTAAGAAAAAAGAGGATGAGCTTGAAATTCCATTACAGTTTGAAAACTATAGGTAAATTGTTTAATCTCTATGTATTCTTTAGCTGATATTAATTTATCATTTAGCCATAATTTATTCATTAGGCTAAATGATCTCTATTAATGAAGATATAGCTAATAAACTTGCTTCGAAAATTATTGAAATCTTAGATAAATCTAATGATGATATTGATAAAGTATGTTGGATGGTTGTTCATGAGCATGTTCATGGGTTTATGCCTGTTGAATATGACATCAGAGAAATTGATGAAAAGCTTTATCTTTTGCTTCTGAAAAAGGTTCGAAGCAGATTAGGACATTGATTTTATTTTGATTACATAATCAAATCAATTCAAATAATCACAAACTTATCAATATAAAGATATGCTTTAAAAGTTAAAGGAATCTAATGACTACACCTATTCGAAATGTTACCCCTGGAGGTTCTGGCGGAGGCGCTGCAACTATGGCGCTTATAGTTTCTTTTACAGGGATATTACTGCTTACTCAAGCTTTATTTATAGTCCCGGCTGGCCAGGTCGCTGTAGTTACAACCTTAGGGAAAGTAAGCGGAGGAGCAAGGCGTCCTGGACTAAATTTTAAAGTGCCTTTTATACAATCGACATATCCTTTTAATGTGCAGACGCAAGTTAGGCCAGAGGAGTTTGAATCTTTAACTAAAGATCTGCAGGTAATTGCAGCAACTGCAACAGTTAAATATGCACTTAAGCCAAGTGAAGCTGGACGAGTCTTTAGAACTATTTCTTATAACGATAGAGAAATTTATAATCGAATAATTAAACCTTCTTTGCTTAAGGCGCTAAAGTCTGTTTTTTCTAAATATGAATTAGTCACAATAGCTAGCTCTTGGAGTGATATTTCTACAATAGTTGAAAAAACTGTTGCAGAGGAAATTAGTCAATTTGATTATGTTGATATTCAAGGACTTGACTTAACAGGTTTAGAGATTGCTGAGGAGTATCGAGCCGCCATTGAGCAAAAGCAGATTGCCGAACAGCAGTTATTAAAGGCTCAAACTGAAGTTAAGATTGCTGAGCAGGAAGCAAAGAGATATGACACTCTTAATAGGAGTCTTGATGATCAGGTTCTATTTAAGTTGTTTTTAGATAAGTGGGATGGTCAAACTCAGGTTGTGCCTGCATTGCCTGGATCAAGTGGTTCAAGTACTCCAGTAATCGTTGGTGGGCGAAGAAATTAATAAATATATCAAGCCTTTCATCTACTATTCTTAGTAAAATATTTAATTACTCTAAAGGTTATCTTTTAGAGTGATTAAATATTACTTTTTATCTTTAATTTAGCTCGTTAAAACTTTCATTAAATGCTTTTAAAGTTGCATCTATATCTTCCTCTGAGTGAGCTAGAGATGTAAACCCTGCCTCAAAGGCACTTGGAGCAAGGTAAATACCTTTTTGAAGCATTGATCTGTGAAGCCTGCCGAAATAATCGGAATTTGCTTGTTTTGCTTCTTGAAAGTTTCTTACTGGTCCTTGGCAAAGGTAAAAACCAAACATGCCACTAATACTTGAACCAGTTATTGATAAGCCAGCTTGCTTAGCTGATTCGCATATCCCACTGATAAGCCTTTTGGTAATAGTTTCTAGTCGCTCATAGGATCCCTCCTGTTTAAGAATCTCTAGAGTTTTTATGCCTGCTGTCATTGCAAGAGGGTTGCCACTTAATGTACCGGCTTGATAAACAGGCCCAGATGGTGCAACCATTTCCATAATCTCTTTTCTTCCACCGTATGCTCCAACTGGAAGTCCACCGCCTATTACTTTGCCCATTGTTGTTAGGTCAGGTGTTACTCCAAAACGAGCTTGAGCTCCTCCATAACTAATCCTGAAGCCAGTCATAACTTCATCAAAAACAAGTAAAGCCCCATTCTCTTTAGTTAATTCTCTAAGCCCTTCCAAGAATCCAGGTTCAGGAGTAATGAAGCCAGCATTCCCTACAACTGGTTCAAGGATTACCCCAGATATTGCATCAGGGTTTTCAGCAAAAAGCTCTTTTACTGCTTCTAAATCGTTGTATGGAGCTGTAAGGGTATTTGAGGTAGTGCTTCTAGGCACTCCAGGTGAGTCTGGTAAGCCAAGAGTTGCCACACCTGAACCTGCTTGTACAAGGAACATGTCCGCATGGCCGTGATAACAGCCTTCAAACTTGATGAGCTTGTCTCGCCCTGTATAAGCCCTCATTAAGCGAAGGACGGCCATGCAAGCTTCTGTGCCGCTGTTAACGAAACGGACCATCTCTACGCTTGGTACAGCGTCTATTACCATCTCTGCAAGTTTGTTTTCAAGCTCGCAAGGTGCTCCAAAACTCGTGCCTTTTTCTAAAGCTTCTTGAAGAGCCGCAGTTACTTCAGGATGAGAGTGACCACATATTGCTGGTCCCCAACTGCCTACATAATCAATAAAGCGATTCCCGTCTATATCCCATGCGTAAGCTCCTTTAACACGGTCAAAAACAATGGGGTCGCCATTGACAGACTTGAACGCTCGAACAGGAGAGCTCACGCCACCAGGCATAAGATTTTGCGCAGCTGCAAAAACATTTTGGGAATTAGTTGTGTTGAAGGCGTTTGTCACGACAGCTGATCAATTGACTGATAACACAGTTCGCCATAATGGCCTAAAAGTGTCGAAAAAGTCTAAAACTTCTTTTATTTTCTTTACCTCAAGTGAATAGAAAGTGTTTTCCCTGACATTACTCTCATCATATATTTATCTTCAAATGACTTGGAGTCAATGGGTTTTGAGGGATTTCTCTGGGCTATAGAACGCTTTGAAAACTCATGATATTATTCTGTGATGATTTGACAATAGATCTAAATAATTGATTGGAATAACGAATTTAAGCACGTTTTTTTTTAATACTCAAATTCTTTACTTGAATTAAGCTCTTTCAGTTAACTGCCTAACTAAAAAGGGAATAGATCGATATCTTCAGAAGGCGGCCAATTTATATCGACTAAAACAGGAGCATGATCGCTGGGTTGAGGATTGCCTCGAACTTTTTTATGAATTAAGCAGCTTTTGGAATTTCTAATCAAATCTTCAGTTAGATAAATATGATCAATTCTCCAACCTTGGTCTTTTTGCCAAGCTCCACTTCTATAGTCCCACCAGCTCCAGTGCCCACTGCTTTGTTCAAAAAGCCTAAAAACGTCTTCTAACCGATTGCCTAAGAGCTTTTCAAGAGATTCTCTCTCTTTTGAGCTGGCCATAATCCCGTTATTAAAACGATTTGGATTGTGTATATCTTTTGAATCAAGTGCAATATTAAAATCTCCCAAGAGACAAACTGGCTCATTCCTTCTTGCCTGGTTATTTAAGTAATCAGTTAAACAATTAAGCCACTGTATTTTATATTCATACTTATCTGAATCTAATGAAGATCCATTTGGAACATATACGTTTATGACTCTTATATTATCAACTAATGCACTTATGACCCTCTTTTGTTGATCAAAATAAAGAGCATTTGGATCTTCATTTAGTTCTCCATTAAGGCCTGATTTCACATCCTCAAGATTTAGCTTGCTTATTAATGCGACACCGTTGTAACCTTTTTGACCGAATGTACTCACCTGGTAACCTTTGTCTTGAAGAGTTTCCCTGGGGAATAAATTATCTTCTACTTTGGTTTCTTGTAAGCACAATAAATCAGGTTGAATCTCTTCGAGAAAATCTTCAACTTGACTAATCCTAGTTCTGATTGAGTTGACGTTCCAAGTAGCAATTAACACAGTTCGACTTTTTAGGTTGGAGTTGGTTTAGAATCTAAAAGCTTTATTTTGTAGTTTAGATGAAGGCTCAAGCATTTTTCTATCTAAAATATATCTTTTGCATAATGTTTGTAACCCCAGCTTTTTTTCTTCTTCTGTTTCAAATCCCTATTTTAAAAAAGGATATTGGACTTTTGGCAGGTCTAAATACACTAGATCAAGAAAAAGATATACATTCTTCTTTTGATGACTCAACTGATGCTTATTTCCCTACAAATCCAATGGAATTAATGAATGTATTGAAAAGCATAGAATCAATGACAGATAGGACTTCTCCTACAGATGCAATTGACGAGGCTTTAAAAGCATTTGAGAATGAAGATCAGTTAGATTCTTCTTTTAATGCTGGAAATAATTGAGCATTTAAAAAAAGAAGCTAGATTTTGAATTCTCCAAGGTTAGGTTTTACAACTAATGCGAGACCATCCCATTCAGCCAGTTACTGAATTATTGCAATACAGAGCAATAGGCTTAGTAAGGGGAGTATATGTCCCTGAAGATCCTGAGCATTTCTCTAGGGGGGTAATAGTTGATGGAAATGGAGAGAAAATAGAGTCTGTAGTCCTTGGGAGAGCTCTTGGCTTAATAAAAAAACGATTATCAGCTGAGGATCCTCACTTATGGGTTGTTTATCCTAGGTGCCGTGATTCTGAACATTTACATTTACAAATAAGTGGTATTTGGGAGCCAAGCACTTTGGATAGATCTGCTAAAAATAATTTAAAAGAAGACTCTAATAAGAACAAAACTGTTGATGAAGTTAAGGAAGGGGACGATTACTTTTCTATTCGTGGTGAATTGATTTTCACAAAGCCTGAAGCTAAAGAGATTGTCTTAAAAATCAGACAGAAACGAAAAAAGAAAGGCAAGAAATCTTCGCCATTTAAATTAAGCTTAAAGGGCGAAGTATCTATCGAGTATTTGAGGAATTTCGTAAGCTTAGATGTAAGAAGATCTGGTCAAATGCTATGTATAGAGGATGCAGAAATCATTGCTCCAATACAGTATAAAAGGAAAGGAAAGTAGATTCAGAATGACATCTATTGTTTATATTTATATATTTCAAGTTTATAGTGCTAAAACTATACTTACAAATTTAATATCCCATATGATTTAATGAAGGATCTTTTTATTGATTGTTCTAATGGTGTTTCAGGCGATATGCTGCTTTCAAGTTTACTGGATTTAGGCGTTCCACTTGAGGTAATTCATAAGCCACTTGAATTACTAGGACTTGATGATTTGTATTCTTTACGGGTTGAAGAATCTAGTAGTTTTCAACTAAGAGGTTTAAAACTTTTTGTAGAAGATAATGATAAATCCGGAAAACATAGAACTTGGATTGAAATTAGAACTCTAATAGATAAATCGAAATTAAATAAATCTTTGAAGAAAAAAATCATAAAGGTTTTTGAGATGCTTGCAGAAGCAGAATCCATTGTTCATGGAGTCGATATTGATAAAGTTCATTTTCATGAACTTGGTTCAATTGATTCTTTGGTAGATATTATAGGTGTTTGCTCTTTAGTCGAGTATTTAAAACTCAAATCTATCTTCTGTAATTTCCCTCCTGCTGGCTCAGGCTTTGTTGAAACGTCCCATGGGATATTGCCTGTACCTGTTCCTGCTGTTTTAGAACTTGCAAAAAAATATAACTTGAAACTTAAAACAAGCGATTTTTCATCTGGAGAGGTTACAACTCCTACAGGATTTGCATTGATAATTGCTTTGTCAGATTTTTTCAAACAGCCAAATTATTTTAATATTAATTCAGTTGGCATCGGATTAGGACATAGGGAAATTGATCGACCAAATTTTTTAAGAGTTTATTTATTAGAAAACTATGATTCTGAATTAGTTTCTAATAGCCTAAATTGTGCAAGATATGAAGAGGTAATTCTGCAAGAGTCATGGATAGACGATTCTTCTGCAGAAGACACCTCTACTCTTATTGATGAATTAAGGAATTCAGGTGCACTTGAAGTGAGTTCACATTCTATTCAAATGAAGAAAGGAAGAATGGGTTTAGCTATAACTGCTATATCAAAGAAGGAAGATGCAGCTAACTTGCGTTTGATTTGGTTTAAGTTTGGTACAACGATTGGTTTTAGGGAAAGAATAGAAGGGCGATGGGTCCTATTACGCAGGGATGGAATTTGTTCTACTCGTTTTGGTGATGTAAGAGTCAAACAAGTTCAACGACCATATGGACAGTTCTCGATAAAGATTGAGCATGATGAATTATTGAGAATAAGTCTTAAAGAAGAAATCTCTTTGGAAGATGCTCGTAAAGAAATTATTTTAAATACAGATACTTTTTCACCAATCGAAGAATGGAACTGATCAATTTTTATTTTAAAAAGTATCAATGAAATTCAATATATTTCTTAAACTAAAATTTTTAATAGCTTCTTTAAAGCAATCCTTAGCATTTCTAAGTATTGGATTTGTGGGATTTATAGCTTTTACTAATTTTGATGAGCTCAGAAAGAATTCATTGAATCGAGAAATGATAATTATTCTCATAATTGCTTTTTTAATAAGTATCATAAGCTTATTTGTTAATGCTTGTGCATGGAAATTATTGATTAATTGGTTGGGATATAAGAAAAGAGATGATGAATTAATTGACTTATATTTGAGAACAAACTTGCTTAAATATCTCCCCGGTGGAATATGGCATTTTGTAGAAAGATTTAGGTCTTTGAAATCATCTATTCCTTCTAGCCAGGCATTTTCTTTTGTTTTGTTAGAACCATTCTTAATGTTATCTGCAGCATTATCTTTAACAGCTATTTGCAATCTTAGTAGGACCCCTTTTCTTTTATTCTTTATCCCATTATTTTTCCTAGCAAGGCGTTGGCGAGCTTATCTTATTATGCAGTTAGGAGCAGTGAAGTTATTAGAATTTAAGAAACTTGGTGAAAAACTTTCATTCACTAGAGAATCCATAAGGTCTTGGAATCCAATTTCCCCATACCCTATACATGCAGTATTAGTTGAGTTGTTATTTATACTTTTTCGTTTTGCTGGTTTTTGGTTTTGCCTTAAAGCATTCTCTATAGAAAATATCTTTGGAGTCTTTGAATGGATATCATTATTCTCTCTTTCTTGGTCTATAGGCTTGGTTGTGCCTTCTGCACCAGGTGGAATAGGTGTCTTTGAATCATTTCTATTATTAATCACTAGAGGCGAAGTTCCTGAAGATTATATTTTATTAGCATTACTATCTTATAGATTAATTGTAAGCTTGGCCGATATATTTGTTCACTTACCTTTTCAATTTAAGACTAAATTAATATAAAAATACACTTTTCATTGGTCTAAAATGTTTTATTTTTAGAATCAAGGCTTGGCATTAAGGCAACTGATGCAACCAATCCTAACGTAAGAACTATTACCCCAGGTATAATAGATTCTGCCATTCTTTCATCACCAGCATATTGGAAGATTCTTACTGAAAGAGTATCAAAATCAAAAGGTCTTAATATAAATGTAAGAGGAAGCTCCTTAAGAGTATCTACAAAGATTAACAGTGAACCTACTATTAATGGCCCTCTAAGGAGGGGTAAATGTATCTTCTTAAAAATCCCCTGCCACCTTTCACCAAGTGTCATTGCGGCTTCATCAATATTTGGATTAATTCTTTCAAATGCTGCATCTAATCCTCCTTTAGATACAGCAAGGAATCTAACTGAATATCCCCATAGCAAGAGTATTAAGGCTGGAATGCTCCAAGCAGATCCAGAAAAAGATAGCAGGGCCAATGCTATTACAGCGCCTGGTATTGCATAACCAATCCCTGATAGAAATATCATTATTCCTATCAATTTGCTTCCACTCCACCTTTTACAAATGCTTATGAAGAGGGATACAAATATTGTTAAAGCGGATGCAATTATTCCTAGCATTAGGCTTCTTAGTGTAAGGGCTAAAAGTTCTATATCTAAACCTTGTTTGATTTGATCTGCATTGATAATTGCCCAATAAAAAGGTATTCCTAGTGTGAATAAAGGTGGGAAAATTGTAACTATTTGAGCAAGTATTGCTCTGACCCCTGTGAGCTCCCATTTAGGGGATTCCATGCCAGTGATGCCTTCACTCCATCTTTTGCTGCGTCTTCTTAAACTTTTTTCGTACGCAATGAGAATAAAAACAATTAGTAAAGCAATAAATGCAAGTGCTATTGCGCCTGATGGATTTCCTTGGATTATCCAATTTTCAACTATGCCGGCAGATATGCTTGGAATGTTAAGTAGTTGGACTGCCCCAAGCTCATTGATGACTTCCATCCCCATGAGAGCTATTCCTGCCCCTATAGCAGGGGCGGCCATTGGTAAAGCTATTCTTCTAAAGCTATTCCAAGGCCCTATGCCTAGGCTTCGACAGGCCTCAAGTTGGCGTTTCCCACATTTTGCAAAACTTTCTGAGCTTAGAAGAAATACATAAGGGTATGAAGTTAATGACATTATTGCTACTCCCCAACTCATTCCATGAACTCTTATCCCATAAATACTTCCTAGATCTATCAATATTGCTGATAAAAGATATGCCGGAGTTGCTAGAGGTAGAAGTTGCGCCAACCTTAAGTACTTTCTACCCGCAAATCTACAATTGGCTAGAAGCCAACCATTTAATGTCCCAAGGGTTCCACCAGTTAAGGTACTAAAAATAACTAATATCAACGTTCCTTTTATTTGTGTAAAACCATCTGAGCCAAGGCTTACAGCGCCTGTTTTGAATCCAACTATTCCTTCTAGTAGAAGACTGATTATTGGCCACAGAAGGAATAGACAAAGGAAAATAGAACTGCTATTTAGCAACCATCTATCAGTCTTCCATTTCATCTTTGGCAAGATTGGGTCAACCAAATCCTTCTCCTGAACTGAACAAACTAGTTAGGCTTGCAACTGGTTTGAAAGGACTTTGCTTGATCAAGCTATTCTCTCCTTTTGAGCTATTCATTTAGGATTGCGTGATTTTAGTGTGTTTAGAAAGTAATACTCTAATTTTCTTTAAGGTCATTAATTGCTTCTGCAAGTTTTAAATCAAGCGTACTTATTCCACCTAAATCGTGTGTAGTTAGCATTATAGTTAAATCAGAATAAACATTGCTCCATTCAGGATGGTGAGCCATGGCTTCAGCAACGATTGCAACTTGACTCATGAAGTCGAACGCCTCAACGAAGTTCTTAAATTTTAATTTTCTTACCAGCTTGTCACCAGACACTTCCCATTCTGGTATTAGTTGAGATAATTCTTTGATCTCTCTTCTAGATAAAAGTTTTCCCTTCATCCTCTTAACTTACAATATTTCAATTATTTTCGCCAGTTATTTCATGTATTCTATCAATTATTAAATCCATCTCAGTCCCTTGATCTCCATCGTCTTTTTGACTTATATTCTCTTGCTTATGCATCACAATTCTATTTAATTTTGATGCATTTGTTTTTGCTAAAATGGAATTAATATTCTCAATATTTCTTAATGGCTCTACTTTTATTTTTTCTGCTATGGCATGAAGATTAACTTTTCTATTGTTATCTGAGTATCGATGTTCCCAGAGATAAACTGCTTGCCATGTACCAAGATCCAGCCTTGAATTAATGATGCTAAGTGTCAAGCTTGTCGAAGTAAGGATTGTTCTAATATGAGCAGGCATATCATCTATGCCTTCTTCTTTGTGAAGATATCTTTTCATCTCTCCTTCTCCTGAAATAGATTTAAAACCTATCTCTGGAACAATTGCTTTAAAATAAGAAGATAGATCTTGTAGAACTCTTGGGTCTGCGTTCTCATTTATTATTAGACTGCAGCTTGTATGTTTGGAAGTTATTACTAATAAGCCTGTTTGAATTTCATTTTCTTTTATCCAGTGATTAATTCGATCTGTGATATTGATAAAGCCTTCGCCTTCGGTTCGAATGGTAAGTTCAGTAAGAAATTGCTCCACTTATTCTATTGAAATACCTTTGTTCATAATCTATATTAGCTAAGGCATTCAATTTAAGGGAAAAACTCTTTGATTACTGTTAGAAAAGATCAATGTCCTTCTATAGTAAGTAAAAAAAAAGAATATTTTGATAATTCGATTGTTGTAAGTCTAATTTGTTTTATAAAGATCTGTTCTGATAGATAGTTCCCCTTGAACCTTATAAAAAGGAAGTGATTATTTAATGGCAGGCAATTTAAAAGGTTGACAACTGTTTAGTTACTATGTATTGCATCGTGAAAAAACAATGCTTTTTAGAACTTATGAATACTAACAGTTGAACTTTTTTCTTCGATATCACATTAGGCTTAGCTAAATAATTACATAAATCATTGGCTAATTCAGCTTGGCTCCAATTGGGTAAATATCTTCGCGAGACACAATTGCTTGGATCTATTCATAGCTGTCTTTATTGGGATCAAAATGCTTCTATGCCCAAGCGAGGAGCTTCATGGCGAGGAGAACAATTAGGTTTGATTGCTAAGTTTTTACATGCTCGACAAAGTAGTAATGAGTTTGAAGACTTAATAGAGGGCGCGAAAGATGAACTAAGAGAATCAACTCATTTGGAGGGAAAGGATTCTTTCGAGAAAAAAAGAAATTTAGATTTATTGGATTTGGAGTTAACACGACAAAAGAAGCTTGATTCCGAATTGGTTGTTCATTTAGCTGCTGCTCAAACAGAGGGGTACTCACTTTGGCAAGAAGCAAGATCTAGCAATGATTACGCAAGGTTTGCTCCTGCATTGAAGAAGTTAATACATCTCAGAAAAGAACAATCTAGCCAATTGGATGAGCCTCGTAGTTGTTGGGAAACACTTGCTCAACCTTATGAGCCTGATTTAACAATCAACCGATTAAATGAATTATTTGAACCACTTAGGCATCGCTTGCCTGATTTAATAGCTGAAGTTAAAAACTCTTCTCAGCCAAATTCTTTGAATTGGGACTTAGAAGAAAAATCCCAACATAAGCTCTGTGAACGCTTGCTGGATGAATGGGGAAGAGATGAAAATATAACTCGTGTAGCTCGTTCTCCTCATCCATTCTCTATAACTCTTGGGCCAAAAGACTTTAGACTCACAACTCGGGTAGTAACGGGTCAGCCATTTTCCTGTTTTTTAGCTACTGCACATGAATGGGGACATTCCCTGTATGAACAAGGCTTGCCTTCTCATTCTCATCAGTGGTTCTCATGGCCTTTAGGCCAAGCCACCTCTATGGCTGTTCATGAAAGTCAGTCGCTCTTTTGGGAAAATAGAGTTGCAAGAAGTAGAGAATTTTCAGAACGTTTTTGGAAGTATTTTCATGCTGAGGGAGCCCCTTTAAATAGTGGATTTGATCTTTGGAGGGCAATGAATCCACTTGCTCCAGGCCTAAATCGTGTTGAGGCCGATGAGCTTAGTTATGGCATACATATATTGATTAGGACTGATCTTGAGATTGCTTTGCTTGAAGAAGGACTAGATGTTTGGGATTTACCTAATGAATGGAATAAGAGATATAAAGATCTGCTTGGAATAACTCCTTTAAATGATTCAGAGGGATGTTTGCAAGATGTTCATTGGAGTGAAGGCTCTTTTGGCTATTTCCCTTCTTATTTGCTTGGTCACTTAATAAGCGCTCAACTTTCTGAAGCAATGTCTGTTTCTCTTAATGATGAAGGAATAGAAGGCAAAGATCCTCTTGGTGAATGTATTCGAGAAGGTAATGAAATTAAGCTTTTAGAATGGTTAAGAAGAGAAGTTCATCACTATGGCAGACAGGTTAACGCTGAAGGACTTGTTGAGAAAGTAACAGGAAAGCCTCTTTCAAGTGAAGCATTTTTGAATTATTTAGAGAAAAAATTAGAGATGCTTACTTGTACCTCTTAAGATGCCACTTGTAAATAATCTTCCTTTATGGCCAATCTTGATCAACCACCTAGTCGCAGCATGAGCAATTTGCTGCATGTTTTGCCTGCTTTTGCCGATGAAGTAACCCTTAGAGTTAATACTATTGTTGAATTGAATTCTAATACTATTAATAAATATGAGTTGATTACCGAAACAGGACATTTAAAGCTTGACCGAGTCGGCTTTTCCTCTTTGGCTTATCCATTTGCTTATGGATGTATACCTCGTACTTGGGATGAAGATGGGGATCCTTTAGATATTGAAATTGTTGGCGTGACTGAACCATTGGTTCCTGGTTCTATTGTTGAAGCAAGAATAATTGGTGTTATGACCTTTGATGATGGTGGAGAGGTTGATGACAAGGTTATTGCTGTGATTGCTGACGATAAACGTATGGACCATATAACTAATTACAAGATGCTGGGTGAGCATTGGATTAAAGAAACTACTTATTATTGGGAGCATTATAAAGATCTTAAAAAACCAGGTACTTGCAGGGTCAATGGTTTTTTTGGAATTGAAAAAGCTATCGAAATTATTAAAACTTGTGAGAGGCGATATCTTGCAGAAATTGACCCGAAGTTAATAAATTAGCCTCTTGCTTCTTTGAAGATAATTTCTAATATCTCCATAGCTCCTTGCGATTTAAGAGTATTAGCTAACTCTACTCCTATCTTTTCTGGTTGGGATGCAATCCCTTTGGCACTATCTCTTATCAGTTGTTTCCCATCAAGGCTTGCAACCATTCCTGTAAGGATTAACTGGTTGCCCTCTAGCTTGCTATTGACTCCAATCGGAACTTGACACCCGCCTTCAAGTTCTTTTAGAAATGCTCTTTCCGCAATGCATCTTTGAGCAGTTTCTTTGTGCTCAAGGATTTTGATAGTTTCAAGAACCTCTTGATTATCTTTTAGACATTCAATGCCTAAAGCCCCTTGACCTACAGCATGTAGCGAGATTTCGCTGGGGATTAATTGGTGTATTCGGTCCCCAAATCCTAGTCTTGTCAAGCCAGCTGCGGCAAGGATCAAGCAGTCGTAAGAACCTGAATCGAGCTTTTCGAGTCTGGTAATAACATTGCCACGAACATCTTTAAAAATAAGATCAGGGTAGTGATGCCTAAGTTGTGCTAAACGTCTTAATGAGCTTGTTCCTATTATTGAACCTGGAGGGAGCTCGCTCAGTTGGTATTTCTGGAATTTTTTGTTTACGACCAATGCATCCGCAGGGTCTTCTCTTTTTGTAATACAACCAAGCATTAATCCTTCTGGAAGTTCAGTTGGTAAATCTTTTAAGGAATGAACAGCAATATCGGCTCGTCCAACAAGCATTTGAGCTTCAAGCTCTTTAGTGAAAAGTCCTTTGTCTCCAATTTTTGCTAGAGCCACGTCTAGAATCTTGTCACCTTGGGTGGCCATAGCCTCTATTGAGATATCAATGCTGGGGCAGGCTTTTTGAAGCTCTTCTTTTACCCAGTTTGTTTGGACCATGGCTAGTTGGCTGCGTCGTGAGGCAATACGCAATTGTTCTAGAGCCATTAGTAATTTTTATTATTTTATTACCTTACTCATGAGAGCAGCCTTCTGTAAGCCTATTGGACATACGTTATTAGTCTGATGTTTGCTTTCTCAGCTTTTATTCACTTTCAGTTATCGATTTAAGTATTCTTTTGATTTTTAATTATTTATTTCAGGGCGTATATGACCACAAGGCTTTTACTTGATGTATTCCTTGAGGACGCCATTCCGATTTGGGTGACGTAGCTTTCGTAGTGCTTTTGCTTCAATCTGTCGGATTCTTTCTCGAGTTACATCAAAGATTTGTCCAATCTCTTCGAGAGTTTTCATGCGCCCGTCATCAAGTCCATAACGTAATCTCAATACATCTCTTTCTCTAGGGCTAAGAGTTG
The DNA here is from genome assembly GCF_000760215.1 of Prochlorococcus sp. MIT 0603. NCBI lineage: Bacteria > Bacillati > Cyanobacteriota > Cyanophyceae > Synechococcales > Prochlorococcaceae > Prochlorococcus > Prochlorococcus sp. MIT 0603. Next base: position 113,425 of record NZ_JNAW01000002.1, read on the forward strand.
CAAGAACCCCCTCTAGATCTTCTCTGAGGAGGGTTTTTGCTACGTCTAATTCAGGATTTTCTGAATCGGACTCAATAAAGTCGCCCAGGCGTGAATCTTCTTCCTTCCCAATAGGAGTCTCAAGTGATATGGGTAGTTGTGCGCTTTTGGCTATGAATCGAAGCTTTTCTATTGTCATTTCCATGCTTTCTGCAATTTCTTCTTCACTTGGTTTCCTTCCAAACTCTTGGCTAAGAACTTTTGTGGTTTTTTTGATTCTTGAAATCGTTTCATATAGGTGTACAGGAAGTCTTATTGTGCGACTTTGATCTGCAATGGCTCTCGTGATTGCCTGACGAATCCACCAAGTTGCATAAGTGGAAAATTTATAGCCTTTTTCATGATCAAATTTCTCAGCAGCACGAATTAATCCCAAGCTTCCTTCTTGAATTAGATCTTGGAAAGAAAGGCCTCTATTCATATATTTTTTTGCTATAGACACTACTAATCTGAGGTTTGATTGCACCATCTTTTCTTTTGCGCGTCTGGCAAGCATTAACCTTCGACGGAATCTGGCCATTGGCATGTTTACTAAGGCTGCCCATTCCTTTTTAGTTGGATAATGGCCATGCTCACTTTCAAATTGAATAGCAAGTTCTTCTAAATGCAAAAGATCCGCAATTTTTCGAGCAAGTTCAATTTCTTCGTCAGGCCTAAGTAGTCTTATCCGGCCAATCTCTTGTAAATAAACTCTTATGGAGTCTTCTGTATAGACGCCTTTCGGCCCAAGCTTGATGCTGGCCAAGGCTTTGTCTTTATCACTGAGTTCGCTAAGAAGTGAGTCGTTTTGTAATTCTAATTCAGAGTCAGGGACGCTTGGGTTGTTATTTGCATCATTTGCATTTAGCAGATCATCTGCAGCAAGCTCTAGATCTTTATCGATTTTATTTGTAATAACTGTTTTTTTCTTTGGCTTTGTTTTCCTTTGAGTTTTCTGGTTTTCATTAGAAGTGTTTTTAAGAACGCTTTTAGCTTTCTTGGTTTTAGTTGCTTTAGTCTCTTCCTTGGCAACAGTTTCTGGAGAGGTGACAGGGGACATTTTTAAAGAAGCAAAAAGGACAAAAATCTCTAAATATATTTATTTTTCTTACTTGTTTGATCTCGGTAACAATTTACTTAAGATTGAAAATGTCTAAATTTAAAACAAAAGTCAAATAACCTCTGATTGGTAAATGTACTTATTGAAAATAAAGACAATGAACCTTTATGAAATTGTGAAATGAAAAAGGGTTTTGCGATTAGTACAGAATTGTTAGGGGCTTTCGTAGGCAGGCTTGGGATCCCTGGGGGCTTCCCCCAGGTTGCCGAGCTTCTTACCTTCCCTCTGAACAGGAATTCTGTATTGTTCAGATAACAGCATTATGCTGTAACTCTTTAAGTTTATGAAAATTTTCTGAAGTAGGCAACTGTTTTCTATGCGAATTAAGGAAATAGATGTATGGCTTGATGTTGGCAGAGAAGGCCGTTGCTTTAGTTATCTTGATTCTGATGACTTAGGTGTAGGTGTTGGAGACATTGTTCTAGTGAGTCTAAAAGGAAGAGCAATGCATGGACTTGCGGTAAAGGTTAAAGACCTTTTGCCATCTTCAAGAGTCAAGAATGAAGAGCAAGAAGGGAAATTTGTAATGAGCAATATTCAAGCCCTTGTTCAAAAAGCAGCAGTGGAATCTAGCTGGAGAGAGTGGATCGAATCCTCGGCTCAGAAGTGCCATGTTGCCCCTTTGAAGATGCTTAAGACGGCATTGCCACCTGGTTGGTTTGGCCAGGTGAAGGATAAGAACTTTGAACCAAAAAGCTTGTTTTGGATTTCTTTAAATACTTTGAATGCTTCTCTTGGAGAACTTTCTTCTAGGCAAAAAGATTTAAAGGAATTTATATTAAATAATGGAGGAGGAGTCTGGCAGCAAAAACTTCTGTCAAATGGATTCTCTTTCTCTTTTGTAAAAGCATCTCTTCAGAGTGGGTTAATTATTCGACAGAAGCGCTTTGTTATTGATAAGAGCAAGTTGACAACAGTTAAAGAGGGTTTGCCCTCTAGTCACATATCATCATCACGCTGTCTGACTAATGAGCAAAAAAGTGCATTGCAACTTTTTGAAGAGCAATTGCCTGGTTCTGCTCTTCTGCTATGGGGAGTTACTGGCTCTGGTAAAACCGAGGTTTATTTACAAATAGCAGAAAGAGAGTTGTCAAGAGGTAGACATTGTTTAATTCTTACACCTGAAATCGGATTAATCCCTCAACTTGTAGATAGATGTGTTAGCCGTTTTGGATCACATGTACTTGAATATCATAGTGGGTGCACTGAAAAACAAAGGGTTTCTGTATGGCAAAAGATTTTAGGAGCTGATAGTCCATTTGTTGTAGTTGGTACTAGGTCGTCCATTTTTCTCCCTTTATTCCCTTTGGGCTTAATTGTCCTTGATGAGGAACATGATAGTTCTTATAAGCAAGAGTCGCCAATGCCTTGTTATCACGCAAGAGAATTAGCGTTAGACCGTGCCAAAAAGACTGGAGCAAAAGTGGTCTTGGGAAGTGCTACTCCATCACTTGTTACATGGAAAAACCTAGTACCTCAAGGTACGATCTCCTTGGCCAGGTTAACTCGCCGGATAGCTGACAAACCGTTGCCATCAGTTGTAGTTGTAGATATGCGACAAGAGTTAGCGGATGGACATAGGCAATTGCTAAGCAGGCCTTTAATTGATCAACTCTCTTTATTGGAAAATTCAGAAGATCAAGCTGTTATATTAGTGCCAAGGAGAGGCTACAACAGCTTTTTAAGTTGCCGTAGTTGTGGAGATGTAGTGCAGTGTCCGAATTGCGATGTGTCTCTAACAGTTCATCAAGACCCACGTGGAAATAAATGGTTGAGATGTCATTGGTGTGACCATCGTGCAAGTATTGGTGTTAAGTGCAAGGAGTGTGGCTCAAATGCTTTTAAACCATTTGGGGCTGGGACACAACGCGTGATGGAGCATCTGGAGAGGGAGTTGAAAGGGTTAAGGCTGTTGCGATTTGATAGAGACACTACTCGTGGTCGAGATGGACACAGGCACCTATTAACTAAATTTGCTTCGGGCGAGGCCGATGTCCTTATTGGGACTCAAATGTTAGCGAAAGGCATGGATTTGCCAAGAGTTACTCTGGCAGTGGTGCTTGCTGCTGATGGGCTCTTGCACCGACCTGATTTGTTTGCAGAGGAACAAGCGTTGCAACTTTTCTTGCAATTAGCGGGTAGGGCAGGAAGAGGTGAAAAACCTGGCAAAGTTCTTGTTCAAACTTATTCACCAGATCACCCTGTTATCCGTCATCTTGTCGATGGAAGCTATGAGGATTTCCTGAAAAAAGAATCTGTATTGAGGAGTAATGCAAGCTTAGTTCCTTACAGTCGGGCCTGTTTGATCCGAGTGTCAGGAGAATCGCCGTCTTTAACTGCAACTTCCGCAACGGCGATCGCCGAATGTATACGCCCTAAATGTAATGAAACTGGATGGATCCTTTTAGGACCTTCCCCTGCATTGGTTGAGAAGGTGGCAAGAAAAAGTCGATGGCAACTATTGCTTCATGGGCCAGAGGGAAGTCCTTTGCCTTTACCGCAAGGGGGTGAACTTTGGGAATGTCTCCCAAAAGGTGTCAATTTGTCGATTGACCCTGATCCTATTCAGCTTTAATTTAAATATTTTTGAGTTTATGGAGGCAATTCAGGAAAACCAAACCCTAGTTGAAGCCTTAGGTTTTGAATAATGATGCTTAATATCATTATCAATATGATAACAATAGTGCCTATCCCAAGTTGACTCCAATGCCATTGCACTAGAGACAGCGTATTCATAGAGCCTTGCTGAAGAATCCACTTGATATAATTGTTCTCAAGAGTCACGGCTATAGGCTGACTTTTTGGTAGTGTTTTGCTAGATGCTGATTTAATAGAAATTGTAAGATTTAGGCCTGGTATCTCGGGGAGTTGCCTGAGATCAATGTCTAAATTCAGATGCTGCTCTATTCCTATTAGCCAATTCTTTTCAACTAAATTAAGGTTACTTTTTGGAACTTGAAAATCCGAAAGCTCTGCAGCAATAGCAATTGTATCTTTGAATAGAGTGTTTGCATCTCTAGAACTGAGTACAGGAGAGCTGACTCTTTGCTTGCCATCCTCATAGGTCTCTATCTCTAATCTTGGCTGTAATTTTTTTAGTGATGATTGGAAATCTTCTTGCCATGGCAGTAATCTGTTGGAATTGCTTTCAATATCCCAATTCATTGTCATGTGATCTGCACCTTTCATCTCTATTTTGGTGGTAAATTTGACGCAACCACTAAGAAATATAGATAAAAGGAGGAAGAAGACTAGACTTAAAATAGTAAACCCTGCTTTTAAATGCTTTGTTGGACCAGTAGGCGGATTAATGTTATCTGGTTTAGAATTTGTATTGCTAAAAGCTTTCACGCCTGTTAAGGGGGTATCAAGATTTAGTTTGGGAATAGTAACAGACCAATCGCTAGGTCTTTCTAGTGAAGGGGATTTTAGAATTGAAAGGAACTGTTTTGCCTGTTGACGAATGGAATGATTGCTATGTTTAGTTAGTATTTCAGAGATAGCAATAGCACGTTGATTATCACCCTTCCCAATCAAGGCTGTAATCATTAATATGGCAACTTGAGCATCATTATCTTTTTGAAATGAGTTGCCTTCTAAAAGTGACTCTAGTGTAGAGAGACATTCTTTATATGCCCCTTTAGCTAAAGCGAGTTCAGCTAGCTTGAGAGTCGCTTCCCGACTCATTCTTTAACCTCGACCAACAATCATCGTTCCAATACCCTTATCAGTAAATACCTCTAACAGCAGAGCGTGAGGGATGCGACCATCGATGATATGTGCAGCAGCAACACCTTGTGCTAATGCTCTTATACAGCATTCAGTTTTTGGCTTCATTCCGCCATGAACAATACCTTCCTTGATAAGTGTACGAATCTCATGTAGACGTGCTTTTCGTATTAGTGTTGAAGTATCGCCCTGATCTCTCAATACACCTAAAGTATCTGTTAGTAGAATGATCTTTTCTGCACCGATGGCTGCAGCAACTTCGCCAGCCACAGTATCGGCATTGATATTGTAATTAGTACCATCTGGAGATGTTGAAACGCTGGAGATTACAGGTATGTATCCTTTGGCAAGTAGGGGCTCAATTACATCAGGGTTAACTCTTGCTACTTCGCCAACTAGCCCATGTTTCCCATCGCCTAAAGGCCGTGCTTCTATCAATCCGCCATCTATTCCACATAGGCCTACTGATGAGGCCCCTACTTGGTTTATACCATTGACTATTTGTTTGTTTACTCTTCCAATAAGGACCATCCCTACTACATCCATAGTTGCCGAGTCGGTGACTCTTAATCCATCACGAAATTCACTGTTGATATTCAGCTTTGATAACCATTGATTAATTTCAGGACCTCCTCCATGAATAACTACTGGTTTTGCTCCAACGCTTGAAAGCAAAGCTATATCACGAAATACTGCTTCCTGTAGAGAGCTTTTGGACATAGCTGAACCGCCATATTTAATAACTATTCGACGTCCAGCAAATTTTTGTATATAGGGCAGTGCTTCGCTTAACACTGAAACTCTTACTGCATCATTTTGGTCATGATGCATTTGTGAGGCGTCAATTTTTTCTGAGGTTAGATTATTGGGATCCATTTTTTTCATTACTTTCTGTGATATTTGGTTTTGGAAGAAGTTCCAGAATAAGTTCATCTTCAGTCTCGGAGAGAATATTTGCAGTTAAATTTTTTGCAAAAAATCTACCTAAGCGATCTTGTTGTGATTGCCATTTTTCTAGAGGGACGCCACGAAAATTAAATTTCATACGAACTCCAAAGTTCTCTTCTGTTTCGATTAATGCAATTTCAATTAATTGAGGAGGCTTGTTGTCATCCCACAGCTTAAGTGCTTGAAGAGATGTTTCAAGATGAGCTCTTTGTCCATACTTGAACCTTGTTACGTCTCCTATAAGATTTTCAAGCTCTTTAGGGCCTTTTATCTTTAATTTGTTTAGCTCTGATGAAGATATTAAACTTCTAGCAGGGTTTAATTCGGAGTTTTTCAATGCTAGGCCTATAAGAAGAATAGGTACTCCATAAAAAAATGTAGGAACGCTTAAGTTTGTTGCGTCGTTAAAGTAAGAAATGAGTCCAGTTATTGCAAGAATTGCCCCTGCAATGGAAATTATACTTGCTGGTGAAAATTGTTTTTTCATGGTTGTAATTTTGGCTTTCTAGGCCTTAAGTTTTTTGTATGAGGAAAAAACTGTTATGGCTTCATTAGGTAAACAATCTATTGATCTTCAGGAGCTTATAGAGCTTTTGAATGAAGATAGGGCATTAATCTTAGAGAAAATTGACCAAGGATACTGGCCAGAAATGAGGCAAGATCTTGCAGCTTTGGAAAGGGAATTAGGACAGTTCTTGGAATTAGCCTCGAAGAGATTAGAACATACTGAATGAGAAAGTACAGTAGGCTTAAAATGGAATATCGTCAGTATCAGGGATTAGAGGGGAACTGTTCCAGGTGACAGAGTCATTGTCACTTTTAGGGTTTTCAGGCTCCTTAGAAGTAAGTGCATTTAAGGAAGGTGAATCATTACTAGGAACTTGATTCGGAGATGTTTTGTTAGGTGAGATTGTTCCCTTAGGAGTTGATGAATGGATTTTTGAAAGAGTGAACTCTGCTCTTTTTTCTTTGGATCCGTCTTGTCTTGGGACTGTGTTCATCCTTAGACGGCCTTCAATTATAAGTCTTTGACCTATCTGTACATGGCTTTGAAGATCTTGAGCTAAGTTCCCCCATCCAACTACTTTAATTGAGCCTGGAGGATCATCAGCTCGAAAACCATCAAATTCAACGTCCATTTCTGCTATTGCAGTTTGATTGTCTTGGGTGTAACGGATCGTTGGCGCTACTTTGACTGTGACTTCAAGTAAGCAGTGATTCATTTTCTTTCATGCTGTGAGAGCTATCTTGATGCACATGGGAAGAAAATGCTACCGCCATTTATGGTTATTGTCTGGAACAGGAGATGGACCGGTTCTTGCAAAGGAATTGATATTAAAAGGTTGGAAGGTTAGCGTAAGCGTTGTTTCTAGAGAGGCCTCATCGGCATACTCTCAAATACCCTTGCAGAATCTATGGGTTGGGGCTTTGGAAGGGGTTGAATCTATTCGTGCGAATCTAAAGAAATCTCGTGAATCTCATTTTGGATTTGATTGGGTTATAGATGCTACGCATCCTTTTGCTCAAGTAATAAGTCCTAATCTCAAGACAGTTTGTAAAGAATTTGATCAACCTTTGCTTCGTTTTGAGCGTTTTATTCAAACGAGTGAGGAAGCGATATTGATTCAGAGTTATAAAGATCTTTTGAATTTTAACTTAACTGGGGAAAGAGTCCTTTTTGCGATTGGATCAAAATTCTTACCTGAGGCTATTGAATATGCTCTTATAGCAGGTGCAATCCCTTTCGCTAGGGTTTTACCTTCTATCCAAGGGCTTTCTAAAGCATTGTGTAGCAAAATGCCTCAAAATCATGCGGCAGTTCTTAAGCCTTTGCAAGGCAACCCTCTTGGAGAGATTGAAGCGTCTCTTTGCAAGCAATGGAGAATAACAGGTATTGTTGCTAGGGAATCTGGAGGACCAACACAAGCGCTTTGGCAAAAGATTGCTTCTCAACAAAAGTTGAATTTATTTTTGATATCTCGACCTTCTCCTCTTGATTATATTTGCGTAGTGAATACATATTCGGATTTATTCAACTTCCTTGAATTGAATAATCATTAAAATCATATTAGTCTAATTACTATTTTATCTTCATGCCTTCATATCATTTGGATAAAACACTTTTAATAGTTCTAACAACAGTGAGCAATTTTCAATATGCTAAGAAATTGACTAAGATTATCTTAGAGAAGAAACTAGCATCTTGTGTCAATTTAAATGATACTTATTCGCTTTATTGGTGGAAGGGAAAGATTGAAGAAGGTTCAGAAGTGAAATTAACTATTAAAACAAGACAATGCTTTTTAAATGAATTATATGAAACCATAAAGAAATATCATAGCTATGATATACCAGAGTTTATTTATTTTGAAGCTTCTTCAAGTAAGGAATATAATGAATGGATTTCTGATGTTATTTAATATGTAGAGTGGTTTAGCTTTTTATTGACTAGGCTTCTTAAAGATGTTTTTGATCTTGAGCCAAGTTGAGTAACTATCTGGCCAGCACATATTGAGCCAATCTCTCCACAGGTGGTTAAATTTTTATTATGAATATATCCATACAAGAAACCACTGGCATACAAATCTCCTGCTCCTGTTGTATCAATTGCTTTGCCGAAATTATGTGACTTTATTGTATGAACTCTTCCAGCTGAAATTATGATTGACCCTTTTTCACCTCTAGTTATGACTGCTATTTCACACTTATCTTTTATCTTTTCTATAGCACTTTGTAAAGTGGATGATTTGTAGAGTGAAATTATTTCTATTTCATTTGCGAAAATTATGTCAATATAATTCTCTAATAATTCTTGAAAACTATCCCGATGCCTTTCAATACAGAAAATATCTGATAATGAAAGAGCTATTTTCCCTCCATAGTTTCTACATACTTCTGCCGAAGTTTTGAAAGCATCTTTAGCTGAATTTAAATCCCATAAATATCCCTCTAAATATAAGACCTTTGCTTTTTTTACAATTGAAAGATCGATATCATTTCTTTTAAGTGAATTTGAGCAGCCAAGAAAAGTACACATTGTTCTCTCTGCATCAGGGGTTATATAGATAAAACATCTCCCAGTAGGCTCATCACCTTTAACTGTTGGCGAATTAAAGATTGCCCCTGTTGAGGAAATATCCTCTTTGAAAATCTCTCCTAGTTGATCATCTTGAACCCTGCCGATGAAATTTGTTGAACAGCCCAATTCTGCTAAGCCTGCAATTGTATTTGCAGCAGATCCACCAGAACTCTGTAGCTTTGATTTGCTCTTTAAGTAAAGTTTTTGTGCTTTATTTTGATCTATTAACGTCATGCTTCCTTTTAAAAGAGAATTTTCATAAAGGAATGAATCATCAATATTTATAAGTACATCTACTATTGCATTCCCAATGGCTACTACATCAATATTATTTATATTCATTTGACTGTTTATGAGATTTAAATCAGGTAACTAGGCACTAAGAAGTGCACGCTTCGGACCATGTATTGGATCTTCAACAACAATTGTTTGCTCCCTATTTGCTCCTAATGAAACTATTGCAATTGGCACTTCCATTAACTCTGCAAGAAATCTTAGATAAGCCATAGCTGCTTTAGGGAGGTCATCTAATTGTCTGCAGTTTGCTGTAGAAGATTTCCATCCTGGCAATGTCTTATATATTGGAGTGCATTTAGTAAGGTCCTCTGCATTGCTTGGAAAATAATCTACTCTCTTGCCGTTTAATTCATAAGAAGTGCAAACTCTAATTTCATCTAGTTCGTCAAGAACATCTAGCTTTGTAATTGCGAGGCAATCAAGCCCATTTACTTCTACTGCATATTTCCCTATTACTCCATCAAACCATCCACATCGTCTTCTTCGACCAGTTGTCGTTCCATATTCGCCTCCTCTATCGCATAGCTTGTCATTAATACTCCCTTGTAGTTCTGTTGGGAAAGGTCCTTCCCCAACTCGGGTTGTGTATGCCTTGGCAACACCTATTACTCTGTCAATGAGTGTTGGTCCGACTCCTGCTCCTATGCATGCACCTCCTGAAACAGGGTTGGATGAGGTTACAAATGGATACGTTCCATGGTCAAGATCTAAAAGAGTTCCTTGAGCACCTTCGAAAAGTATGTTTTTTTTATTTCTAGAGGCTTGATGAATAATTCTTGTGCAATCAACAATGTGAGGCTCTAATTGTTTCCCGTAATTGAGATATTCACCAATAACTTCTTCTTTATCAAGGGTGTCTTTATCGTAAATCTTTTTTAGGATTTCGTTTTTTTCAGTAAGCGGAACTTCGATGCATTCCCTTAGTCTTTTTTCATCTAGCAAATCTATTACCCTAATTCCACTTCTTTGGGCTTTATCTGCATAGGTAGGGCCAATCCCTCTGCCAGTGGTACCTATCTTCTTAACACCTCTGCTTCCTTCCATTGCCGCATCAATTAGACGATGATATGGCATTGTTACATGCGCTGTGGTTGCCAGCTGAAGCCCAGAGATATCAATAGCATTATCTTTTAGCATTTTTATTTCTCTGAGGAGCACTTTTGGATCTACAACTGTTCCTGAACCAATCAGGCAAATTGTTTCTGGGTAGAGTATTCCTGAAGGTATTAAATGTAGCTTCAGTACTTTGTCTTCGACCACTATTGTGTGGCCAGCATTTACTCCTCCTTGGTACCTGACTACAACATCAGCAGAGCGACTCAGCAGATCGGTGATTTTACCCTTCCCTTCATCACCCCATTGAGCACCTATGACGACAACGTTTGCCAATGAAACTGCGGTACGAAACCGCTTAAATCAAGAGTTTACAACAATCTCAGATTTTTTTGTGTAAGTCAAACAAATCAATCAAAAGTTATATTTACATTTCCTTTGTAACTATTTTTTCTGCTCTTGATAGTTCTTTGTTTAGCCGCTCCTTTAATTTTTCTGGTAAAGGCCTATTTGAGAAAGTTTTATAGTGACCTGCCATTGCATTAAGGGCTGTTTGCATTGTTGTAAAAGACGATGAGCCATTTACTTGAGGGCGATTACGGTATCTAGATATATATGCTGTGATAAGTCCTAGTGCTTCATCTTTAGCATCTGGTTGTGCTTCATCTGTATCAGCCAAAGCAATAGTTGTTTTTAGGCTTTGTGCAACTGAAACTGTATCCTTTACAAAATCCCCAGACATTGATGCCCCTGCAGCAAGAAGGCTGTTTCCAAACGGGTGAAGTGTTAATAATAAGCCTAGGCATATCGCTAACGAAGAGCGAATCAATTTTTTGATGAGGTTTTGTAGATTCCTGGACATTTTTAATAAGTAATTAATATAACTCTATAAGAATCAATGCAAAAGTGACTTTTTATGATGAGATATTTTTTCTATGAGTTCGTTTACAGCAGCTTCTGAATTTAATGATCTTGATTCTTTGTTGGATCGGTTAACTAACTCGACTTTCCCAGAAGATGAATCTCTCCCAGCAATTATTTTCCAAGGGATCCCAATGAGATCTGCATCTTTGAATTTAACTCCAGCTCTTTCATCCCTATCATCAATTAATGCATCAATACCTTTCCTTTTAAGTTCTAAATATATTTGTTCGCCAAGCTCAGATTGAGCGTTATCTTTCATATTAGCTACAACAACTACAACTTCAAAAGGGGCAATATTTAAAGGCCATATTATTCCAGACTCATCATGGTTTTGTTCAACAGATGCTTGGGCAAGTCGAGATATGCCTATCCCATAGCAGCCCATCCAAAACGGCTCTTCAATACCTGACTGATTTGTAAACGTAGATTTTAAGGAGGATGAGTATTTTTTGCCAAGTTGAAATATATGTCCAATTTCAATTCCTCTTTTTTCCAAAAGTTTTTGCTTTGGATTGTTAATAGAAATATCTCCTGCCATTGCTTTTCTTATATCAACAACTTCTGGAGTTATTTCAAGGGAAGGCCAATCTGCATAGACTTTGTGATAGTTGAGTGTATTTGCTCCACATACAAATGATTTTAGATTTGCAGCCGTATGATCTGCAAATCTAATGAATTTGTGTTCCCAGTTAGCAGCATTATCTAAAACAGAATCTTTTAGATCTGGTCCTAGGTAACCAATTGGTAGATCATTAAGACCTTGTTGCTCAAGATCCTTTAGATTTATTGTTGATAGCTTGACTACATCCTTATTCAAATATTTGCTTATTTCATTACTTAATTTGACCTCATTTAACTCTTGATCCCCTCTAATACTTATAAGTATTGGTTGATATATGTTTTTATCCAGTAACGCTATTAGGAGGATTACTTTGATTATTTGATCAGGTGTAAACCCTTTTTCATTAGATAGTTCTTGTATTGATTTTTGGTTTTTAGTTTCTAGTAATTGAGTTTCTTTCTTTTCCAGTGCTTTTGCTTTTGGTGGTATTGAATTAGCTTTTTCTTGATTGGCAGCATATTTTTTGTCAGGACTGAATAAAATCAGGTCTTCTCCTACTTCTGCAGGTGCCATAAATTCTTTTGATTCTGCACCACCTATTGCGCCACTATCTGCTTCTACTGAAACTGTTTCAAGACCACATCTTTTAAAAATTCTTTCGTATGCATTATTCATTTCTAAATAAGTATTTTTCAAATCCTTTTCATTGGAATGAAAGGAGTAAGAATCCTTCATTATAAATTCTCTACTCCTCATTAATCCAAATCTCGGTCGGATTTCATCACGAAATTTGGTTTGGATTTGATATAGATTTACTGGAAGCTGTTTATAGGATCTCAAACATTCACCGGCTATTTGGGTTATTACCTCTTCATGGGTAGGAGCTAAGCCAAGCTCTCGGTTTTGCCTATCAATTAAATGAAACATTAGACCTTCTCCCTCTGTATAAGCATCCCATCTACCGCTTCGCTGCCATAATTCTGAAGGATGAAGTTGGGGCAGAAGGGTCTCCAAACATCCTTTTGCATCTAGTTCTTCTTTAACAATGCAAGTGACCTTTTTTACAACTTTCCACATCAAAGGCATATATGCATAGATCCCTAATGTGACCCGTCTTATAAAACCACCTTTTACAAGCAATTGGTGTGAGGCAATCTCGGCGTCGGCGGGAATATCCCGCAGCGTCACCAGCATTAGGCGGGAGACGCGCATATGTAGCTCTCCTGATTTTAATTATCCACATATATTAGCTTCATAAATTGCCAATTGTAAAAGTGTCATGGACGGCTGATTGTCTATAGAACTCTTAAGGCTCATCTGCTATTTTCTGAAAAGTCTTCGGCTGTAAAAAGTGTTTAATATGTCGGCGTTAAATCCTGACCTCTATAACTCTCCATCTAAGCCTCTAAAAGATGCTGAATCATTTGCTCCTGATTCTGACTCACTTGTTGGAATAGATGATGTTCAAAAGTTTTTAAATAGATCACGGGCTTCAGTGTATAGGTACACAAATAGTGATCCTCGTAATCTTAATCCACCTTTTAATCCTAGGAAATTAAATCCTGAATTTAGAAGTGATCAGAAAGATCCCCTTTTATTTCACTCTAACGAAGTGGCTAGGTTTGCAAAAGATATCCTTAGGATTAAAGAAGTCACTGTTGAGGTTCTCAATTCGCCTTCAACAGCAACTCAGAATATTTTGGTTTCTATCCATGAAGAATTAAAATTAATAAGAAGTAATCTTGAAAAGATGAACAATAAGGAACAACAATAAAGAACTTCTAATAAGATCGAACAATTATCTGAATATTCTTATGTATTCATTTTAGGAACTAATAATTTAAGTATTAAACATAATTAGAAATATTAAAGTCATTTCTTTTCTTTTATAGTTCTTTGAGAATCAACAAACTATTTTTTGCTTTATGCTATTTGGAGAAGGTTTTCTAAGTAATAAGATATCTATGCATTTCTTTGCACATAGGCTTATTCTTTTCTTAGCACTTCAAGTCATACTTAATTTGATTTTTGAATATAGAGGAATTGTTTGTTTTAGTTTTGCCTCTTTTCAAGAATCAAATCAAATTTAATTACCACTGTTTTCTAGGCTCTAATGGATTTAAATACGCTTGCCCCATCACCATCCTCTGGTTTAGTAAATTTGGTTGTTGAAATACCTGCAGGTAGTCGTAATAAATATGAGTATTTCGCAGAGGCTGGAACAATGGCACTTGATAGAGTTCTCCATTCCTCAGTGCGTTATCCATTTGATTACGGCTTTATTCCTAATACACTTGCAGAAGATGGAGCGCCTTTAGATGCAATGGTAATAATGGAAGAGCCTACATTCGCAGGATGTCTTATAAAAGCTAGGCCTATTGGAGTATTAGATATGCATGACTCTGGTGCTTATGATGGAAAGTTGTTGTGTGTCCCTGTTGCTGATCCTCGGCAAAAAGGAATAAAGAGCATTCGGCAAATTGCCCCTAATCAACTTGAAGATGTAGCAGAGTTTTTTAGAACATATAAAAGTCTAGAAGGTAGAGTTGTTGTTATTGATGGATGGAGGGATAAAGAAGCTGTGTATGATTTATTGCAAACTTGCATAGATGCAAGCAAAAAAACATGCAAGGAAGATGAATAAAGGATATAGGCATATAATCTTTTTTATATTTAATTAATATCATGGCGGTAGCATTGCAAATCTTTAGTTATTCCAGATGTAGCACTTGCCGAAAGGCTATTTCTTGGTTGAAGTCTAAGAATATTAATTACAAATTAATTGATATAATTGAAACCCCACCATCAAAAGATACGCTTGTTAAAGCACTTAACCAATTAGGTGATAGGAAATATCTCTTTAACACTAGTGGTAAAAGTTATCGTGCTATAGGAGCTGCTTCTATAAGAAGAATGAGTGATGATGATGTTATTAAATTACTTGCATCTGATGGTAAGTTGATTAAACGTCCTTTTGTTATAAATAATGATGGCAGAATTATAACAGGTTTTAATCAGCTGAGTTGGGAGGAGCTTTTTCTGAGCTTAAAATAATTTTATTTAAATTTGAGATGATTCGATCAACTTTTGATTGCTTTGTTACTTGATTTAAACTGGCAAATTTGAACTCGTCGAGTATAGATAATAAAAGAATTTGAGTTTTTCCGAGTGTTTCATTACCCTCAAGTTCAATTGCTAATTCCTCCCAAAATTTATCTATAGCATTAATAGTTAGATCTTCTAAAATGACGTCTTTCTGCGCAAATTGATCTCCTGCTTTTTTAGATATTCCTAGTATTGTATCAACCATTCCAGATGCAATTTTTTGACTTATTGCCGACTCTGCTTTCTCTATGACTAAATTACTTTTTAAAATTCTTTGTAAACCATTCTCTTTTATACTTCTTTGAAGAGCATGTTCTGATAGTGCAATAATTTGACCTCGCATGTTAGGGCCTATTTTTCTTAGTATTAATGGCAGCCATATTCTTAATAATTCAGCTGAATTAGAACTTTGCTTAGAATAAGTTGATTGGTAGCTGCAAAGGTCTCTAACCCTTTCAGGTAGCTTAGGTGAGCCAATAATGTCCTGTAGAGAATCTATTGTTCTTATTGTGAGAACTTCTAAAATCTCAATTGCTAAAAGCCCAACAATCCATTGACTTATAGCTGATCGTATAGGTTCAATTGAAATCAATCTTAGGCTTAAGATTCTCTCTGTAATTGGTAAAACCCTAAGTAAACGAAAAAATGGCAATAAAAGTAGTAAATCAAACCATCTTCTAATGAAAGCATTAGATAATTTAATGTTTGGATGGCTAGATTTTAAGCGTAGTACCCTCATTAATATATCTATAAGAAATATTATCTGAAAAGGTAAATCTATTTTCCATGAATTTGAAGTATAAAGTCCATTCTTATTAATAGATCTGGAGTATTTTGCATTAATAACTCCTAGAATCTCTCCTTTCCAGTATGCCTTTTCATTCTTCCAACTTGCTTGACTAAGATAGTTGATGCTTAGAAGTTTTTTATAACCTGACTTGTAGTTGATCTCACCAGATCTTTCTTTAAGAGATGCCTTTATTGTTTTAATTCCATCAAGATCTTTTTGAGATGATATTTGAGAAAACTCTACAAAGTTATTAATCAGTAATTGATAATCTGATAGTAATTCTTTTACAGATTGATTTCTTATGCCATTTTTACTAATAGTCTTGTCGAGCTTTGCAAAACTATTTTTAATTTCATTGCTGAGAGGATTGGCTTGAATACCTTTGATTTGGTCATAATAATTGGTTATATCGGGGATCCATCTGAGCGAGATGCTTGTCGTCGAGGAATTAAATAAATAAATAGATCTACTTGCCCAGAAGTTTCTAAGAGGGATATAGCTAACATCAAATATTATCCAGCTGAAATTAACCATAGCTATTATGGCTAAAACGTTTTCCCAACGTTTCCATGTCCCAGCCTTGGATTCTTCTTTTACCTCTTGCCAGCGAGGGACTGCCATGATTATTTAACTTTCCCTTTGTTTTAGTGATTTATAAACTTTGGTCATGGGGTTATTCTAAGTAATTAAATTCATAGAAGAGATTTTGTGACTAAATCATCTGATGAAAATCAAAGAAATGAATCCCTGGGCTTCCCAAACAATAAGTGTATAGCCAGGCTTACTTCTTTCTTGGATTTTTGGGCCCCAATCTTTGTAACCTTTTCACTATATGCAGGCATTAAATGTTTTATAGCAGAAGCTCGATATATTCCGTCCGAATCCATGTTGCCTACTCTTCAGATCAATGACCGCCTTGTAGTCGAAAAACTATCATACCGTTCTAGGTCGCCTCGTAGAGGTGAAGTGGTTGTCTTTAAGTCACCTTATTCTTTCAAACAAGAATTAATTGCTAGGAGGTCTACTCCTTTACCTTCTGATTTTGTATGTACTGTAGTAAATTTCCCTCTAATTAATTTATTTGTTGGAGGAGTTGACCCAGCTTGTTATGCATATATTAAACGAGTTGTAGCTATTGCAGGTGACCGTCTACGTGTGAATTCAGAAGGGCGCGTTTTTGTAAATAGACAATTAGTTGATGAGAGCTATGTAAATAATTTTTGCGATACTCCTCATGGAATGTTAAACCTTTGTAGGTCTGTTGATTTAGAAATCCCTGCCAGACATGTTTTTGTTTTAGGTGATAACAGAGCTAATAGTGAGGATGGAAGATCATGGGGCATTTTACCTGAGAAAGAAATTCTTGGGAGAGCTTTCTGGAGATTTTGGCCATTTAATAGAGTAGGAAGCTTAACTCTTTAATTGTTACCCCTTGAGGCCACAATCTATTACTTTTCCAGTTATCTCAAGACCTTCCCAAGGCTCATTTGCGATTGCTTTCAACATTTGATCTGACTGTCTCTTCCTTTGAACCCACTTTTCATTAGGGTCAAATAATAGCCATCGATTGCTATTTAAAGATAATTTCTCAGGGGGCAAGTTTAATATTTTAGAAGGTCCAAAACTAATAGATTCCCACAACTGCTCAACAGACCAATTAGATTTCTTTATTAATTCTTGCCATAAAGCCGGCAATACTAAATGATATCCACTTAGACCGGGAATCCTTTCAGCAGCAGGCTTTTTGCTTTCCATATCATCTAATGAGATCCCATTTACTGATATAGCTGTGATTGTTCCATTCAAAAGTCCTTCTTTTATTTTTAGCCTGTCATTTCGATTCCCTAGCGATGGCGTTACCCTTATCCCTATGTCTATAGAGTTGACTGTTGATTGATCTGACACTACGTGCCACCAGGAGACACTGGCCAGTGGCTTTGGATTACTATTTTCCAACATAGATACACCCTCTGCAGTAGACAAGTTCATTAGTCTAATACTTGCTTTTGTATGTTGCTTTTGCAATTCAAGCAATATACCAAGAGGGATGGTTTCACTTTCAATGGGGTCTTGATGCCAGCCAGACCTTAGTGCTGCCACGCCTTCTCTTGCGATCCCATCTCCTTGAATTGATTTGTCCCTTGGAGCCAAAAGATATGGCTTCCCATTTGATTCGTCGAGTAAAAGTCCTTTCCTTAATAAATTAATTGGAATAATCGAATCATGGTCGGCTAATCCAATGGCCCCATATTGAATTAAGTCTTTATGAGAAGTAAGCACTTCCCCTTCCCCTCCATAGGTGAAGCTACCCCAAAGATGTATTAATACGTCTTTTTTCTCATTAGAAATTACTTGTATGTTTTGAGGTTTATCTCTCCATGTGTCGCTTTTGGGTAATAGTGCAATCTGACCGTATCCGGCATCAGCTGCTTTATGTCGTAAGCTGAGGAGTGTTTCTACCTCACCGTTTAGGTGATTCTCAAGTGTCGAATGTGGATCAACTAAACAAGGAGCGAAAATAAGGTTTTCTGAATTAATAGGTTTTATGTTTAATTGATTTGCTAAGGCGCGTGCATCTTCGCCAAATGCTTGAATATGTTTCGCCTTAATGAGAACAGCACTAGTTACAAGTTTTGTTTCTGGACCATGAAGAATTTTAACGGGGTCCAATAGATATGATTGAGTCATAAGTTTAGAGGGCGCCTTGAGCAGTTCTGTCAAATATGTCTTGTGAACCGGAGGTGATATTGAGGCAAGTGACTACGTCGGGTTGGCATGTCTCTTTCGATAAATCTATGATAGTAATACCAGCATTGCCTTGTTTGACTTTCCAAATATCAGCATTAGTTAGTCCTAAAAGATTGCAAAGTATAGTCTTATTTACTGCATCATGAGCTACAACAAGTGCTGTCTCTTTGTCCGTTAGACTTTTGCAGATGCTTTTCCAGCATCTTATTGCACGAGTTGATACTTCATCGATATTTTCGCCTTCTGGCATTTGAACGGTTTCTGGGGATTGTTGCCACTTGCGAAGTAATTCCCCCCAGTTTGCAGCAATTTCTGACTCTAGTTTCCCTTCCCATAGACCATGGCCAATTTCTCTTAGCTCGTCTTTCTGGTCAATCTCCAAGCTTGATAAGTTTTGCAAAATGATTTTCGCCGTTTCTATAGGCCTAGACATCGAACTACTAAAAACCTTATCAAATTTAACTTCTTTCAAAAATTCTCTTGCAGCAATTGCTTGCTGCTTACCATTATTATTTAGCGGAATATCTATTTGCCCTTGAAATCTCCCCTCTTTATTCCAGTCAGTTTCTCCATGGCGTACAAGAAAAATTCGCGGCTTTTCTCCTTTAGGGGGGAACTTAGGCGCTAAGTGGGATGTGTTATTAAGACATTCAATTTGAATACTTAACTGTTTATCTTCAGTAATATTTATATTGAAAATAGATACTGATGCATTATCTAATTTAATTCTTCTGAAGCCAAAATTGGGGTTCCCTAGAATTTTTAGTATTAGGCAACGTAGTATTGCATTATGTCCTACTACTACTATGTTTTTATCTTCTTCTGGTTTGTACGTAGAGAGAATTTTATTTATAAATCTTTCTGCTTGACAAGTTAATTCATGAATTGGTTTGTATTTAGTGCCATCTTTTCTATTTAGAGTAAGTTCACTTGGAGAGTTTTTCCAAATTAGATATGAATCAGGGAATTTCGATTTAACTTCGTCAATAGTAAGACCACTCCATTGAGTCAAATCGACTTCTAAAAGATCGTCCTCCAGTATTAACTCTGTTGTGCCTCCTTGCTTCATTAGTAATTCTTTTGCTGTATCTTGCGCCCTTTGAAGCGGAGAGGAGTAAACAGTATGGATTGGGATTGATTGGAGGGCGGCCCCTGTTTTTGAAGCTTGGCTTTTACCTTCAGCAGTGAGGCTGGAGAGGTCGCTCCTACCTTGGATCCTTTTTTCACGGTTGTAACTGCTTAAACCATGACGTATTAGTAAAAGGCGTAAGGACATTGGCAGAGGTTTTTTACGAATTTATCCTTTGGATACTGTGTCAACCTAATGTTGATTGGGAAATGAGAATTATGTTTTGCTCATTTCATTTCTTTGAGTCTATCTCTGATGAAGAAAAACGCCTCTAGTTGGAAAGTATTGTTGGCTATTTTCTCAATTCTGCTAACATTTTTGATTTGGCAACGCGGACTGCAAGAAAGTTTTGAAAGACCTTCTGTAAGCCCTAAAATCACACTTAATCAACGAGAGATTGCCCTGCTTGCAGCACCTTCCCTCCCAGAGTCTTTAAGACCAGCTTTAGTTGGTAAAGATCCAAAATTAGAACTTAAAAAGACTTTGTTAGATATTGGTTCTGACCAACTTGATAATAGAGAAAAACTTTTGCTTGCTTCTCTTGAAAATTCAGAAAACAAACGACGTACATTGTTGAAGAATAGTTTTCAAGACGAGAACTTGGATTTGATTAGGCAAAATTTGCTAGATAGTCTTGATAGAAGAGTTGATTCTCGGAATTTTTTAGGGCAATTAAAGTCAGCAAATGTAGACCCTTTGCTGTACAGACTTTCTTGTAATGCAATTGGAGAATCCCCAGATATTTGCTTTGATTCGAGATCTTCCAATCAAATGGCTTTTCGACTGCTGTTTAGTCAGTTATTCCCTTTGTTCGCAACCTTGCTAGGGATACTTTTGTTGATTTGGCAAGCCTGGAATCTCTTACGCAAGACAAGCCTCCCATGGCCTGAGATCTCTTTTTGGCCTCTTTCTTCTTTGGACATGGTCCTTCTTGTGGCAGGAGGTTTTGTCGTATTGGGGGAACTTGTTACGCCTTTAATTGCTTTACCTTTAAGTGAATTGTTAACAAGAACAGTTTCAAGTCCTCTTAAAGAGTCTCTAAAAGTAATTATTGGATATGTTGCAATGACTATTCCACCTTTGTTAATTCTTCGCCAACAAATTAGAAGTATTCCTAAGCAAATATTAGATGGAGGAGGTTTCCAATGGGGTTTTAAATCTTTCGCAAAATCAGCTTCTCAGGCTTTAAAGGGTTGGCTAATGATTATGCCTCTAGTCCTTCTCGTAAGTTGGCTGACGACATTATTTTTTGGAGATCCAGGTGGCAGCAATCCTTTGCTAGAGATGGTCTTGACTAGTAATAACTTTGGTGCATTGGCAATCCTTTTTGTTACGACTGTTTTTATAGCTCCCGTTTTTGAAGAGTTTATTTTCCGAGGTGTACTTTTGCCAGTATTAGTAAATAAACAAGGACGAATTTTGGCGGTAATTGTTAGCGCTTTGATTTTTGCTCTAGCTCATTTGAGTGTTGGTGAAATGCCTCCATTATTTGTATTGGGTATAGGACTTGCCTTATTGCGTTTAAGTTCAGGTCGTTTACTCCCATGTGTAATTATGCATTCTTTATGGAATGGGATTACTTTTGCTAATTTATTAATACTTAGTGGTTGATTAAGTTTATTAAAACAGTTGTATAGATATAGCTTGCACCTCAACCTATGTAATGTTTGACTTGGTTGATACCTAATTGAGTGAGTGTATTCTTTGAGGAATGTAAATACAGAGTTGGAGCCTCAAAGGAATTATTCTAAAAGAGCTCTTTTGTTATTGAAATCTTCTTTCTCGAATTCTAGTATTTTAAGAAAGCACCCTCTTCTTGCAAATTTTCATAAAGGTGTTGATGGCGCATTGGTTGGGGTGATCCTTTCTGGCTCTGTTATGACAAGCCTGGCTTTGCATTCTCAACATTTATGGACACTTAATTTTTCTCGATTAGATCTAACCAGGGACTTAATTCATAAAGTTGAAGAATCTACCTCAATATTGGAGAGACATTTTCTAAAAATAGAATCTTCTCCTACCCATTTAGTGTCAACTAAATCAGCTCATTTGCTTTATATCGATAAGCCTCAAGAAAAGAAAAGACTACTCAGCAATCTTGTTAAGTCTATAAGTGATCATCTGTCTCCCTTCTCTTATCCAAGTGTGAATGGTTACTAATGTCTGTTAGCAGAAAATCAAAATCATTGTCCCCGAGGAAGCGACTGACTGTTCGTCCACTTTCTCCAATCCCACCTTTTAGGTTGAAGCTTACATTCGCCATCCTTTGTTTTTCACTTCTTGGGTTATTAGGTAGAGTTGGTCATCTTCAATTGATTCAAGGCATTGCGCTTGAATCTCGTGCACGTAATTATCAAACGAAAAAAATTGAGCCGTTAGGAAAAAGGCGCTCTATAGTTGATCGCAAAGGTAGATTAATAGCTCTTGATGAAAAGAGGTATAGATTATATGCACATCCTGCTCGGTTTAAGTTCCAAGGAGACACGCAAAAGACTATTAGGACCCCTGAAGAGGTAGCAGTAAAGTTAGAAGGACTCTTGCCTATATCCAGGGAAAATATTATTGAAAGCCTTTATGGTAAGGAATCAGGTGTCAAGTTAATCGAAGGATTGAAGCCTCGCATTGCATCAAAGGTAAGGGAACTTAGTATTAATGGTTTAGATCTTGAGCCTTATCCTCAGAGAACATATCCACAAAATCATTTATTTTCTAATGTTGTAGGATTCTTGGATTATGACCGAATACCACAAGCAGGCCTTGAGTTAAGTTTGAATAAGTACTTATTGCGTAAAGAAAAAACTAGAAATTATAGATTTGGAAGAGATGGGACTCCTTTGCCTACTGATATAGAAGCTGGAGTTTTTAATCAAGATGATGTCCATTTGCATTTAACTCTTGATGCTCGACTTCAGGAGGTTGCTCTTAAGGCGTTGGTTGAGCAATTGGAGGATTGGAAGGCGAGGAAAGGTGTGGCAATTGTCATGAATGTCGATAATGGAGAGATATTAGCGTTGGCATCAACTCCTACTTACAACCCTAATAAGTATTGGGAGTATCCATCTAATTTGTATAAGGAGTGGTCTGTTCAGGAGCTTTTTGAGCCTGGATCAACATTTAAGCCTATAAATCTTGCTCTAGCTCTTGAAGAAGGAGTGATTGAACCTAATGGAACTGTGTATGACTCAGGAGTTGTCAATGTAGGAGGATGGCCTTTGACTAACTGGAACAAAAAGCCTAATGGCCTTTTGGATTTTGCCAAAGTGCTTCAGGTTTCAAGTAATGTTGGAATGGTGAATATCATTCAGAAGCTTAATCCCTCAGACTATTGGGAAAGGCTTAATCAATTAGGTCTGAGTAAAGCTCCTGATACAGATTTGCCAGGTGCAATTCCTGGGCACATGAAAGAAAAAGAGTTGTTCCTTAGGCAACCTATTCATCAAGCAGTTGCGTCATACGGCCAAGGTTTTTCTATAACTCCATTGAAGTTAGTTCAATTACATGCCTTAATTGCAAACGGCGGAAAATTAGTTACTCCTCACATTAAAAAAGGCTTTGCTGTGAAGTCACCTGAGAAGAATGATTCGTCTAGACCACCTAAGATGCTTTTAAGCCAAACAGCTACAAAAACAGTTTTAAGCTGGATGGAATCAGTAGTAGAGAATGGGAGTGGTAAGGACGTTAAAATTGAGAATTATCGAATTGGTGGGAAGACAGGTACGGCCGACCAAACACAAGATGGAAAGAATTACAACACTAAAATCTGTAGTTTTGTAGCAATATTGCCAATAGAAAACCCTCAATTTGTTGTTGTAGTTGCTGTTGATTCTCCTCAGAAAGCTCATGCTTATGGATCTACTGTTGCTGTTCCTGTTGCCAAAAAGATTATTGAAAGTTTGATTGTTATTGAGAAGATTCAACCTGAAAAAAATGAGATTGACTTGATTTCTAAAAAAAATTGGTAAGAGACTGTTGAAAGAAATATATATGGATGAAATAACCATGGTTTATCGCTAGTTTTAAGTCAAATGTAAATAGTTGAAATCATGGCTAGTTTGTTAGAACAGCTTTCGGCAATGACTGTTGTTGTTGCTGATACAGGTGATATAGAAGCAATTCGCAATTTCAAGCCAAGAGATGCAACAACTAACCCTTCTTTAATTCTCGCTGCCGCTCAAATACCTTCTTATCAACATTTGATTGATCAATCACTGAATTCTTCACGGAAAAAATTAGGACCATTGGCCTCAACGAAAGAAATAGTTGCTGAAGCTTTGGATGAGATATGTGTGATATTTGGCAAGGAAATTCTGAAGATAATTCCAGGGAGAGTTTCTACAGAAGTTGATGCTCGATTGAGTTTTAATAGAGATGCAACTATTGAGAAGGCCCGAAAGATTATTTCTTTATACAATGAGGCTGGCATTAGTAATGAAAGAGTCTTAATAAAAGTCGCCTCAACATGGGAAGGAATTAAAGCTGCTGAAGTTTTAGAAAAAGAAGGCATTCATTGTAACTTAACCTTGTTATTTGGCTTTGCTCAAGCCGTTGCCTGTGCAGAGGCTGGTGTAACACTTATTTCACCTTTTGTTGGACGTATCCTTGATTGGTATAAAGCAAAAACTGGCAAAGAATCTTACCCAGGGCCTGAAGACCCTGGAGTTATTTCAGTAACTAAGATTTTTAATTATTATAAATCTCACAATTATAAAACTGAGGTAATGGGAGCAAGTTTTAGAAATATCGATGAGATTATTGAGTTAGCAGGATGTGATTTGCTTACTATTTCCCCTAAGTTACTGGAAGAATTAGATAGTGATGACACAGAATTAAATAAAAAATTAAACTCTACAAATCCATCATCCTCAGAAAGCAAGCTTCATTTAAATGAAGGTCAGTTTAAGAATATGCTTCAGTCAGACATAATGGCTGATGAGAAGCTTGAAGAGGGTATTAGAAGTTTCAGCAAGGCTATTGAACAGCTTGAAACACAATTAAGTGAAAGACTTGTTTTTCTAGAAGATAAGTCTAAAGCTATTCTAAGTACAATATGATTTTAATTGAATAATTAATCATCGAGGAATACTTTTTAGCTGAATTTATTTGTTTCGTTGAAAAAGCAGCCTTTTGATCACACGTTGGGCAATATCTCCATAACCCATCTTTCCAGAAAGTATTTGGGCAATTCTTTGTGGTGCCGTATGCCTCTTTACTCCAAGCTGATATCCCACTTTTGGGAAGCGATAGAAAACTTGGGAGATTCTTCTTCCCCATGCCATTGAGTCTCCCCACTTCACTCGCATTGATTTTGTATAGCTACTTAAATCGTGTGTATTCCCTTTTAACCAATTGCTTATTGCTTTTGCTGCTTCAAATCCACTAATTAATGAGGGCCTTAACCCTTCTGCTAGGAATGGATCGCAAAGGGATGCTGCATCACCTACTACTAAGATCCCATTGCCATGAAGAGTGCTATGCCCATTCCATACTCTTAACTGAGAATCTTGTCTTATACCTGCATCAGCATTAAACCCTAGGCTTGGTAGAAGCTGATTAAGAATTTTCTCGCTTTCAACAGCTTGGTTGCCAATGAATGTTCCTACCCCAATATTTACAGAGTCTTGTATTGGGAATGCCCATGCAAATCCGTGATGGACTAAGCCAAATTCAAATCTTGAAGTGCCTTCCTCTAGAGATCCTCTGCCTTTGAGCCGAACAGAGGTAGTTGAAGCATAATGAAGTTTTTTAGGCCCAAGATTGAATTTACTAGCCCAAGGGGATTTTGATCCATCTGCAATGACTATGCTCCGTGATTGAACCTGACGGCCGTCTTGTGCAGTTATTATCCATTCCCCACTTGTTAGTCTTTGTATTTCTTTTACATCAAATAAATCTAAAAGTTCTGTTCCTAGGCTCATAGCTTTTTTGATTAACAGCTCATCAAGCTTTTCTCTTTTTACTATCCAAAAAGGGGAGGAACCTGGAAGTTCTGCAATTACTTTGTCAGATAAGCACCATGAAAACTCAACTTTTCTAATGACCTCATCGATGACTGGATCAAGAGAAAAAGGAAATAAATTTTGAATTGATGCTGCCATACCTCCACCACAAGGTCTTAAAGGGAAGCTGTGATTCTTTTCTAAAACAAATACTTTAATTCCAGCATTTGCAAGGTGAAATGCTGCTGAAGAACCAGCTGCTCCAGCGCCTATTATTGCTACATCAACAGAACTCACACCTTAAGAATTTCAGATTCCTTTTTGGATAAATTGTTTTCAATCTCATGGATATATTTATCGGTTAGTTTTTGAATGGAAGACTGCTCATCTCTGCTCTGATCTTCTGAGAAATCACCTTCTTTTTCTGCAAGCTTTACTTTGTCAATTGCATCTCGTCTAATATTACGAAGAGCTATTTTCCCTTCTTCTGCATATTTAGAGGCCAATTTGCAGAACTGTTTTCTTCTCTCTTCTGTTAATGGTGGAATGTTAATACGAATTATCTTCCCGTCATTATTAGGGGTAAAGCCAAGATCGCTAATAGATATTGCTTTTTCTATTAATGATAATGAACTTAAGTCGAATGGTTGAATGGAAATAGTTTGAGAGTCAGGTGTGGATATAGTGGCCAGTGATTTCAGTGGCGTATCTGCTCCGTAATATTCAACAGTTAAACGGTCTAGCAAAGATGTATTAGCGCGTCCTGTTCTTATGGTATTAAAATTTCGTTGAGAAGCTTCAACTGTTTTTTGCATGTTTAATTCAACTTCATTAGTAATCATTGGTTTTATATTAAATTTTGGAAAGGATAATAGAGCACAAATTAAAGATTAGCTTGAATTAGAAATACGAGAGCCTATATTTTCTCCTGCGACTGCTTTGTTAATATTGCCAGCTTCGAAAATATTAAAAACAATTATTGGAATTTTATTGTCTTTACAAAGAGCAATTGCAGTGCTATCCATAACAGCTATTTCTTTGCTAAGTACATCTTGAAAAGATAGAGATTCATATTTAATGGCTGTTGGGTATTTCTTTGGATCTTGGTTATATACACCATCAACTTTAGTTGCTTTGAAAATAACATCAGCATTTATTTCGGCTGCACGTAATGCTGATGTTGTATCTGTAGTAAAGAAAGGGTTCCCACATCCGCCTCCAAATACAACAACTCTTCCTTTTTCAAGATGTCTTATTGCTCGACGTCGAATATATGGTTCAGCGATTTGTTGCATCTCAATAGCTGTCTGAACTCTTGTTGGCACTCCTGCTCTTTCTAGTCCATCTTGAAGAGTTATCGCATTCATTACAGTCGCAAGCATTCCAACATAATCTGCAGTTGCTCGATCCATTCCAGCAGAAGATCCTTTTAGACCACGGAAAATATTTCCTCCTCCTACGACAATTGCTAGCTCTGTTCCTCCTTCAACAACTTTTGAGACATCTTCAGCAATTGATTGAACTATCTCCGGATCTATCCCATATGGTTTGCTTCCCATTAGGGCTTCACCACTAAGTTTTAGGAGTACACGTGAGTAAGCCATTTATTATTCATATCAAAATGACAGTAGCAAGGGATTATTGATTCGCATTATCTATGTATGGTTTTGTTCGTGAGAACAGACACTTTGTTTTATGGGTAGTGGCTAATATGATTTTGTTGAAAATTATTTTTAGAATCCTGAGTTAAAATTCAATACCTTTTTGGGCTTTAACACCTTGCTCTCTAAAAGGATGTTTCAATAAATTCATTTCAGTTACCAGATCGGCATTTTCTATTAGCTCTGCTTTTGCACCCCTTCCAGTTAAAACAACATGGGTTAATGGAGGACGTCTTTTGATTCCATTAATGACTTCACTTAGTGAAAGGTAACCTAACTTTATAGCAATATTGATTTCATCAAGAATTACTAATTTATAATCAGGATTCAATAGATATAAAAGCGATTGATCCCATGCTTCTTTTGTAAGCTTTTTATCTTGGATTCTATCCTGCGTCTCCCACGTGAAACCTTCACCAAAGGCATGCCATCTAAGAGACTCTCCATATATTTTCAATGCTTTTGCTTCACCTGGTACCCATCCACCTTTGATGAATTGAACTATTGCGATATTTTCATCATGCCCAAGAGTCCTTAATGCCATACCTAAAGCTGCTGTTGTTTTACCCTTACCTTGTCCTGTAAAAACAATAATTAACCCTTTTTCTATATTCCTTCCTTCTACTCTTTTGCTCTGGACTTCTTTTCGTTTTTGCATTCTTTTTCGATACTTTTCCTCATCAGAATCGTTGGGTGAAAAACCTCCTATTCCTAGATTGGTAGACTCTTTGTCTAAATCCTTTAAGGATAATTTGTTATTAGCTGTTTTACTGTTCATGAGAAATTAAAGAAATTTAATTTTTTATACGAAAGTTTGGCAAAGTTAAATTTAATAATTTTAACGAATTTTTCTCCCTAAAGCTTTATCAACAGCTTGCTGTTGATCTCGACGTGTAATCCAATGGTGATAAGTCCGTGTATGTATAGAAACTGAATGCCCCATCATTCTCGCTGAAACACTATCAGGGAGACCTATATGAATTGTACGAATGGCCCAAGCATGTCTTAAGTCATAGGGAGTGATGGGAAGCTCATATCTTCGGAATTGTTCTGAAACTCTACGGCCTACATTTTGCAATGTGGTTTTATTTAAATCTGTTTGGATCTTGGGTAGTGAATTTAAAGTGTCTGAAATTGAATTTAATTGAAAACGTTCTACCCATTCTGGATGAAATGGCCACACTTGATGTTCGCCTGTTTTTGTATTTGGGAAGACCCTTAATATTTTATCTCCATTATCTTTTAGGCAGGAAAGATCGCAAAAAAATACCTCATGATTCCTAAGACCGTATGTAGCCATTAGCCCAAAAACTATTTTCCAGCTTGGATTTGGAATTAATTTATATGTTTCTTCTATAAGATTGTCACTTGGCAATTGCCTGAATTGTGCTTTATGTAAGCCATAACCATATGAAATCGACTTCCACTCCTCAGGGAGTTCAATTTTTAGATGTTTTGCAAGTGCTTTAAGCGTAGTTCCACATTGTTGCCTGCTACGACTATTTTCTGAATAACTTGAAAGAGTTTCTATTAAAAGCTTCTTGTCTAAGCCGAAACTATTCTTATTGGCTATAAGTTTCAGTCTTCGAAGATAAGGTAAATAGGCGCCTTCCCAATTAGTTTTATTGCTGGATTTTGACTTAGCTCTACTTTGATTATTAAAGAAATTATCTTTGAATTCTTCTATGGCTTTGTCTAGTTCTAAAGAATGATTTGTAGAAGAATTCTTTGAATTCTTTTGGGCCCAGTTCTTCCAATCAAATTGGTTGTGTTGGATTTGTAAATCAATAAAATTAAGTGTTTTCTCCGCTTGCTCAAGCCCATTAATGCTTGTATTCAATCCCAAACTTATTCTTTGATCCTTTTTTTGACTAGGGTCTTTAGGGCAAGGCAGTGGGCCTCTTAGACCAAGTCGATTACCACGTTGTTCAATTCGAAGCTTTATCCCTTTAGAGGCAATCTTTTGATTGACATTCAAAAGCTCACTTTTAAAGTTCATTTGTTTAAATGGTTACACATACATTGACGTCGTTCCGCGTTAAGCTCAACCCCTAAAGTGAAGGTTTTTAATGACTCGTGTTGGCGTCCTTTTAATGAACCTAGGGGGACCTGAAAGAATTAAAGATGTTGGCCCTTTCTTGTATAACCTTTTTTCAGACCCTGAGATCATTAGATTGCCTATTCCATTATTCCAAAAGCCTTTGGCTTGGTTTATAAGCACACAGAGAAGTTCAAAGTCGCAAAAGGCTTATCAGGCAATAGGGGGTGGATCACCATTGAGAAGAATTACTGAACAACAAGCTAGGGAATTGCAGAGTGAATTGCGTAAAAGAGGAATTGATGCGACTAGTTATGTTGCTATGCGCTATTGGCACCCTTTTACTGAATCAGCAGTTGCTGATATAAAAGCAGATAATATTAGTGAGGTTGTTGTACTCCCCCTTTATCCTCACTTCTCAATTAGTACAAGTGGATCAAGCTTTAGAGAACTAAGACGTTTAAGCGAGGTTGATAAGGACTTTCAGAAGCTTTCTATAAGGTGTATTCGCAGTTGGTTTGACAATCCTGGATATATAGCTGCTATGGCTAAATTAATTGAAAAAGAAGTTCTTGCATGCTTGTCACCTGAAAAAGCCCATATTTGTTTTACAGCCCACGGTGTCCCTAAAAGTTATGTTGAGGAGGCAGGAGATCCTTATAAAGATGAGATAGAAAATTGTTCTTTATTAATTATTGACAGAATCGAAACATCTCTTGGATTCAGTAATTCTTATACTCTTTCTTACCAGAGCAGAGTTGGACCTGAAGAATGGCTACAGCCTTATACAGAAGATGTATTGCAAAAGCTGGGTTCTGAAGGAATTAAAGAACTAGTTGTTGTTCCAATAAGCTTTGTTAGTGAACATATAGAAACTCTACAAGAAATTGATATTGAGTATAGAGAAATTGCAATTAAGAATGGAATAAGTAATTTTCGTAGAGTTAAGGCTTTAGACACAAACCCTTTATTTATTAATGGGCTTGCAGACTTAGTTAGCACTTGTTTGAAAGGGAATAATATAACTCTTGAAGAGGCAGCAAGATTACCCGAGAAAGTTAAGCTTTATCCTCAAGAAAAATGGCAGTGGGGATGGAATAATAGTGCAGAAGTTTGGAATGGAAGAGTTGCAATGTTTGTATTCATTATTTGTTTCATAGAACTCGTTATTGGGAATGGACCATTGCATTATGTGGGGCTTCTTTAAGACAAGGATTTTAGATACTTAATAATAAAATTAATCTGCAATTGCAATTTAGTGTTTTTTCTCCTTATATTTTGTTTATAGGCAAAATAACCATTACCCATATAACATTTATATAGGAGTAAATATTTTTCTGCCGTGCCCGTATCGTCTTTTTCTTTAGGCCTTGGTGAATCAACGAGCCAGAAGCAAATGCAGATATTAGGATCAGATGCCCTGATGGACTCTCTTCGGAGACATGGAGTTGATACTATTTTCGGCTATCCCGGAGGAGCTATTCTCCCCATATATGATGCAGTTTATAAGGCCGAAAAAGAAGGTTGGTTAAAACATATCCTTGTTAGGCATGAGCAAGGTGGTGCACATGCTGCCGATGGATTTGCTAGGGCAACAGGTAAGGTTGGGGTTTGCTTTGGTACGTCTGGACCAGGAGCAACAAATCTTGTTACAGGGATTGCTACTGCTCAGATGGATTCGGTCCCATTGGTTGTAATTACTGGACAGGTTCCAAGGGCTGCAATTGGCACAGATGCTTTTCAAGAAACAGATATTTTTGGCATTACCCTCCCAATTGTTAAACATTCTTGGGTAGTAAGAAAACCTTCTGAAATCGCATCGGTTATAGCACAAGCTTTCTTTATAGCGGCCTCTGGCCGCCCAGGCCCTGTTTTAGTTGATATACCAAAAGATGTAGGCCAGGAGACTTTTGATTATGAACCTGTTCAGCCTGGATCTGTAATACCTGCTGGCTTTAAGTCGCCACCAAATCCTGATCTTAAATCGATAGCAAAAGCACTGGATTTAATTGAAAAAGCGCAACGACCTCTTTTGTATGTAGGAGGCGGGGTGATTTCGGCTAGTGCTCATGATGATCTTGCTGCTATAGCAAAACGTTATCACTTGCCTGTTACAACAACATTAATGGGAAAAGGTGCTTTTGATGAACGAGACCCACTCTCAGTTGGCATGTTGGGAATGCATGGTACTGCATATGCAAATTTTGCAGTGACTGATTGCGATTTATTAGTTGCAATAGGCGCTCGTTTTGATGACAGGGTCACAGGCAAACTTGATACATTTGCTTCTAAGGCTAAGGTTATTCATTTTGAGGTGGACCCAGCAGAAATAAATAAGAATAGAATTGCTGATGTAGCTGTCCTTGGTGATTTAAGTGCAAGTCTTTCGAAGTTATTAGAGTTAAGCAATCAAAGAAAAATTCTTCCGAATACTGATAAGTGGTTGGCAAAAATAGAAGAATGGAAGACTAATTATCCACTTGTTATACCTTTGAAAGAAGGTGAAATATATCCTCAAGAAGTGTTGTTGGCGTTAAGAGATTTGGCGCCGAATGCATACATAACAACTGATGTAGGTCAGCACCAAATGTGGTCTGCTCAATATTTAAGAAA
Source organism: Prochlorococcus sp. MIT 0603 (assembly GCF_000760215.1). Lineage (NCBI taxonomy): Bacteria > Bacillati > Cyanobacteriota > Cyanophyceae > Synechococcales > Prochlorococcaceae > Prochlorococcus > Prochlorococcus sp. MIT 0603. Next base: position 145,175 of record NZ_JNAW01000002.1, read on the forward strand.
TGGACCAAGGCAATGGATTAGCAGTGCGGGATTAGGAACAATGGGTTTTGGTGTGCCTGCAGCATTAGGGGTCCAAATCGCATTGCCAGAAGAGAAGGTGATTTGTATTGCTGGTGATGCAAGTATCCTTATGAATATTCAAGAATTAAGTACAATTTCGCAATATCAACTAAACACAAAAATCATCATTATTAATAATCATTGGCAAGGTATGGTTCGCCAGTGGCAAGAAAGCTTTTATGACGAACGTTATTCAGCAACGAATATGCTAACTGGAGAACCTGACTTTGTTGCTCTTGCAAATGCTTTTGGTGTTGGTGGCATATTAATTAAAGATCGGAATATGTTAAAAACTAAGTTAAAGGAAGCATTGGATCATCCTGGAGCAATGCTAATTGATGTGCATGTTCGTAGAGATGAGAATTGTTACCCCATGGTTCCACCTGGTAAAAGTAATGCTGAGATGGTCGGATTGCCAAATGTTTTAGACCCAGATTCTTAATAATTAATTGATCATGCTTTTTTTTAACTCTCATGATTCTTGTTAATAAACATATAACTATTCCAATAGTTATTATTACCATTTTTATTTTTCTTGTTCCTCTAAATGTTTTTTCTGCTGAGGTTTTGCAAGTGAAAAGTGCTTCTGTTATTCGAATTGGTGACAATAATAGAGACTATAAAGTAAAAATCGCTTGCCTAGATGTTGACCCCTTAAAAGAAAAAGAGGCTCTTGAATGGTTGAAGATGGAATTGCCAAGAAAATCAAAGGTAAACCTTTTGCCTAAAGGTTCTGAAGATGGTGTTTTAGTGGCTAAAGTTATCAATCTTAATTCAGAGAAAGATTTGGCAAACTCAATGAAAGAATTGGGGCTTGCTAAGCTTTATTGCTAAGTAGATTTTGATAAGAAAAAGTCGAATACTCAAGAATAAAATAAACCTTTTTATATTCTTTTTGAGACTATAAAACTCCATTGCCTGTTTTTAGTTTGATTCCTACGCCAGGAGTTGAATAGATTAGAATTTGCATAAGTACATTCTGAATTTAAACAAATTTTCTTGCTGCTTATCCCTTCTAGAAGTAATTGTCTTTTTGCTGCCTTTCTAATGTCAAGAAAAGGTATGGAGTTGTTAATGCTAATACAATCTTTGAATGAAAATAAATCTATATTATGGTTATATCTTGTGTTCGCATTAATACTTATGAGGAATGCATTAACTATATCTTCATTTACTGGATAATGAATTCCACTTATGGATGGCCCAAGAGCAAAAATAAGGTCGGCTCTTTGGCATCCGCAAAATTCTAGTTTTTCCAGTGTTTTTTTTATTATATTGAGAGTTAACCCTTTCCAACCAGAATGTATTGCAGCGACAAAGCCTTTTTTTGTATCCGCTAATAAGATAGGTATACAATCAGCTGTATATAGCCATAAACTTTGATCGGACTTGTTACTTATTATGCTGTCTGCGCTTGCTTTTTTTTTGTTAGATGCGTCGGACGCAATAATTACTTTTTCTCCATGTACTTGGTTCAAAAGATGAATTTTCATATCGCTATTGAATAGTTTTGATAAACCCTTTGGTGTCTTATTAGAATTTATCTTCGTAAAGAATGCATGGATAAAACCATTCTTTAATAATAATTTTGATTGAATATAAATACACCCATTTCTCTTCATATACCTCCAGCTTTGATCCTCATGTAGGGTTATATTGGAATCCAATTTTGGTTGTTAAATTATATAAATTAGATGAAATTTATATCTTTTAACATCCAAAAACCAGTGAATTTTTCCTCTTCAGGTGAGGTTTGAATGGATATAAATTGAATTCCATCAGCATTTTCTCTTGCTTCAATTAAATTCAGCTTGACTTTTTCAGAATATTCTTTATTCATATCTGTAACTAGCCATCTTTCTTCTTGACCTGCTTCTAAGATTAATTGGTTGTTTTCAACTAAAAGTTTAACTGGCTCAACTCCACTTAACCAAGCTGACAAAGCAAGAGCTCTAGTCTTGCTAAATAATCGGAGGCCAGGTACTGAGCAATTTTCGTTAATAGATTCTTTTATATGAAGTAGTGAATAGAATTCCATTGGCCATTCTTTTGCTTCGCGTAAATTAGCTATCGAAAGGGACGAAAAGCTCCAAGCATCTCCTCTAAGTGCCTCAGGCAAAGGTTCAGGTTGGTTAATTATTATGTTGGGATTAGGAGCTATTGGCCCTGAAATATAGCCTTCTTCATTGGGGTATAGGTTTTTTTCTCTTTGTTCAATCCATTCATAAAGTGCAAAAGTTCTTCGACTATCAACAACTTCTATTCCAACTTTTTCGGAAGCTTTCTTTATCATTGTTCTCATAGATGAACGCCAACAGCGCAATCTCTTTGGGCAATCCCACCCTTGCTCCTGAGCTTCTTTTAATGCCTCTTCTAATGATTGACTTAGCCATAATGAATTGACTTCATTTGCAGGGCACCTTTTTTCCCAGCGAAAAGTTTTAGCTCCAGAGAAATCTTCAGTACTTGAAATTAATAGTTCCCACCTTTTCTTTCCATCAGTTTCTATTATCGGGCGAGAATAGAAGTCCAGTTCCCAATCACTCCTTTTCAACTGTTTTTGTTCTGGTTCTGATGAGGTTGGTATCATTTTTCTTGCTCTTCTTTTGTGCTAAGGACGCTTAGCGCTTTCTTTGCTCGCTCCTCTGCTTCAGCTAATACTTTGTCTTTATCTACAAGAAGTTCGCCTGGAAGACCTTCTAAAAGGGCTGTGTTTAAACCAATCCTTCCTCTACCAGGGTCAAGTTCTGTTATAAGTGCTTTGACATTGTCACCTAGATTAAAAACTTCTTTAAGAGATCTAAGGCTTCCATTAGTAATCATTGATTGATGTAAAAGACCGCTAATCCCATCTAGTTCAACAAAGAAACCGTATGGTTTAACTGCAACAACTTTCCCCTCTACAAGCTGACCTATTTTAAGTTGTGCAAATTTAGCTGCAGTTGCAGCTTTCTTTTCCGACAGGATAAGTTTGCGATTGTCTGGATTAACTTCAATAAATGCAACTCCAGTTTGTTTGCCTACAAGAGATTCATGATTTTCTCCTGAATTCAATTGTGAGCGAGGAATAAAGCCACGAAGACCTTCAAGATCACAAGTTACTCCTCCTCTATTGAATCCATTTATTTTTACCTCAACTACTTTCCCCTCTTTTGCTAGTTCAAGAGCTTTATCCCAGCTTTTGCGAAGTGCTAAGGCTCTGCAACTAATGGTTACCATCCCATCAGCATTTTGCTCTCGTGTTACAAGTACTTCTACTCCTAAGCCTTTTGGAAATCGCTCTTTGAGATTTGTTATTACACCAAGGCCACATTCGTTTTTAGGCATAAAGCCAGGAGCTTTCCCTCCAATATCTACATAGACACCATCACTCTCCACCCCAATTACTGACCCTTTAGCGATTTCACCAGTATTGCCAATAGGCTCATTTTCTTCTAGTGCAGCAAGAAATGCTCCTTCATCAAAATCAAAATCATCAACACTTCTTTCTGTAAAATCGCCTGAAGTGAAATTTCCTGAAGATGCCTTGTCTTGATTGGGAAGATTTTCTTTGTTTAGAAGATCTTCCATAGTTACTTCTTTGTCTTGTTCATCTATAAATTCCTTTTGAGATTTTTTATTAGCAGTTTCTGAAGGTCTTAAAAGGATGTTTTCGCTCTTTGGATTTAATCCGTGCTCTTCTTGTTGTTTGTTATCACTTTTAATTTGTTTGGTATCGTCAAGCTCATCAAAGGCTGTAGGCTCTTTTTTGCGACTGATATGCATTACCTGTAAAGGCTTTCGCATACTGTCCTGCTGCCTTGGAGGATTGGGTCTTTTGGGTTGTGGGCTTCCTGATCCGGCCATTTTGTGGGCCTAATGGGGTTGTTGATACACCATTCTTGCAGGAAAAGTTAAATTATTTCATGATTGGAGACTATTTCTATCAGTTCTAAATTGCGTAACTTTGCTTACCTTAGTTGGCCAGATGCTTCTGAGGCAGCATTGAGAGAGGGCTCAACCCTTGTGTGGCCTTTCGGTGCATGTGAACAACATGGCCCGCATTTGCCTTTGATCACAGATGCTTTTTTTGCAAAAAGTATTTTGTTTGATGTTTTAAATCGCTTACCAAATGATTTGCCAATATGGTCTTTGCCTTCTCAAACTATTGGCTTTTCACCGGAGCATCTAGCTTTTCCTGGGACTTTATCTCTTTCAGGTGATTTGATGATGAAAATGGTTAGTGAAATCGGGAGGCAGTTGGCAGGGATGGGATTCAAAAGACTTGTTTTTTTTAATGCTCATGGAGGACAAATTGGTCTTTTGCAGGCAATAGCAAGAGAATTAAGAGTTCAATGTCCTTCTATGGCCGTTTTGCCATGTTTTTTATGGAGTGGTATTGATTCTTTAAAGAATTTGATTCCAGATCGAGAAGTTGAACAAGGATTACATGCTGCTTTGGCTGAAACCAGCTTAATGCTTTCATTGAATTCTCATTTAGTGGGAGATGATAGGCCCTTTGATGGTGGTTTCAAAAAAACTGATGAAAAAACCACCCAAGTTCCTAAAGGGTGGAGTCTTGAAGGTTCAGCTCCATGTGCTTGGCTTACGCATGAGCTTAGTAAAACTGGTGTAATAGGAGATAGTAGAGGCGCTAGCTCTGATTTAGGCGATAAACTAAAGGATTTATTAGTAGACCATTGGGTGGAATTGTTCCTAAATCTAATGAATAGTAATTGGCCACCTTTGGATTAGAAAAATGATTAAATACAATAAATTATTTAATTAACTCACCAATTACTTGGTAATTCTGTAAAGTGCCGCTTATTGTGAATTATTGAATAGTCTCATGCAGACCCTAGAAGCTACAAAGGTTAATGTTTCAGAAGAAAGTTTGCCTGATTTTTCTTCTGAAAAGTATAAAGACGCTTATAGCAGGATAAATGCAATAGTTATTGAAGGCGAAAAGGAGGCTCATGATAACTATCTTGCGATAGGTACTCTTATCCCAGATAAGGCTGATGAGTTGAAGAAGCTAGCGATTATGGAGATGAAGCATATGAAGGGCTTTACTGCTTGTGGTAAAAACCTTGGTGTACAAGCTGATATGCCTTTTGCTAAAGAGTTTTTTGAGCCTCTACACAGTAATTTCCAGAAAGCTTTTGATCAGGGTAATTTAACAACTTGCTTTCTTATCCAAGCCATTTTAATAGAGGCTTTTGCAATATCTGCTTATCACGTGTACATCAGAGTGGCGGACCCTTTTGCAAAAAAAATTACTGAAAATGTTGTAAAGGATGAGTATTTACACTTGAATTATGGTCAGGAATGGTTGAAAGCTAATTTAAGCTCCTGCAAAGAGGACTTGATTAAAGCTAATAAGCAAAATCTTCCACTTATCAAATCAATGCTTGATCAAGTTACAGATGACGCTAAATCGCTTGATATGGATAAAGAGGAGCTTATGGAAGAATTTATGATTGCCTATCAAGACTCTCTAGTAGAGATTGGATTAGATTCCAGGGAAATAGCCCGAATGGCCTTAGCTGCTCTAGTTTGATTGATTTTTCCAATTAGCGTAAAAGCTTAATATATTTTTTTAGTATTTAAAAACTGCTATTTTTGATTCTTTTTGAACATCATGGTTTAGTCTGTGAGATCATCTTTAAATATTTATTTCCTTCCGGAATAAAGCTTTCTCTTAGGCAATGTTTGGATTGATAGGGCACTCAACAAGCTTTCAAGATGCCAGGAAAAAGGCAATGGATTTGGGATATGACCATATTGCAGAAGGAGACCTTGATGTTTGGTGTAGTGCACCACCTCAGTTGGTTGAGCATGTAAAAGTAGTTAGTGCAATTGGTAAAACTATTGAAGGAGCATATATAGATTCCTGCTTTGTTCCTGAAATGCTTGGACGATTTAAGACAGCAAGGCGAAAGGTCCTTAACGCAATGGAGTTGGCTCAGAAAAAAGGTATAAGCATTACAGCATTAGGAGGCTTTACTTCGATTATTTTTGAGAATTTTAATCTTCTTCAGAATAAACAGGTTCGAAATACAACTCTTGATTGGGAACGCTTTACAACAGGTAATACTCATACAGCATGGGTGATTTGTAGGCAGTTAGAGATCAATGCCCCTCTTCTAGGAATTGATCTAAAGAAAGCTCGAGTTGCTGTTGTGGGTGCAACAGGAGATATTGGGAGTGCGGTTTGTCGTTGGATGTCTGAGCGAACTCAAGTAAAGGAACTTTTGCTCATAGCTCGTCAGCAAAAACCCCTTCAAGAACTTGATGAATGTCTACAATGTGATAGTCGAATACTTAGTTTGGGAGAGGCTCTGCCAGAAGCCGATGCAGTTGTCTGGGTAGCAAGTTTACCTAAAAATTTAGAAATTGATAAAAGTACTATTCGGCGACCTTGCCTAATGATAGATGGCGGCTATCCCAAAAATATTGATATGAAATTCAGAGGAGAAGGCATCCATGTCTTAAAGGGGGGTATTGTTGAATTTTTTGCAGATATTGGTTGGAATATGATGGAATTAGCAGAAATGGAGATCCCTCAACGTCAGATGTTTGCTTGTTTTGCTGAAGCAATGCTACTTGAATTTGAAAATTGTCATACTAATTTTAGTTGGGGAAGGAATAACATCACTTTGGAGAAAATGGATTTTATAGGTCAAGCCTCTTTAAAACATGGTTTTTCAGTTCTTGGCCTTCAACCTGGTTTACAGGAATCTTTTGCTTAACTTTTAGCAACTTTTTACCATGGCACGTCGTTATCTTCTTGAATTTGAAAAACCTTTAGTAGAGCTTGAGAAGCAAATTGAACAAATTAGAGAACTTGCTCGTGATTCAGAGGTTGATGTTAGTCAGCAATTGCTTCAGTTAGAAACTCTTGCAGCAAGAAGACGAGAGGAAATCTTTAGAGGATTGACTCCTGCCGAAAAAATACAAGTTGCAAGACACCCTCAAAGACCCAGTACACTGGACTTTATTCAGATGTTTACGGAAGACTGGATAGAATTACATGGTGACAGGAATTGTAGTGATGACAGCGCCTTGGTCGGGGGAGTTGCTCGTATTGAAGATCAGTCGGTTATGTTGATTGGTCAGCAAAAGGGTAGGGATACGAAGGAGAATGTTGCTAGAAACTTTGGGATGGCCAAGCCAGGAGGATATCGAAAAGCATTGAGATTAATGAATCATGCAGATCGTTTTAACTTGCCAATTATTTCCTTTATCGATACTCCAGGGGCTTATGCTGGCCTTTTGGCTGAAGAACAAGGCCAAGGTGAAGCAATAGCAGTTAATTTGCGTGAAATGTTTCGATTAAAAGTACCTATTATTGCAACTGTAATTGGTGAAGGTGGTTCTGGTGGAGCCTTGGGTATTGGAGTAGCCGATAGATTACTAATGTTTGAACATAGTGTTTATACAGTGGCCAGCCCGGAGGCATGTGCTTCTATCCTTTGGCGCGATGCGGCTAAAGCATCTGATGCAGCAGCAGCTTTGAAAATCACTGGAGAAGATTTATTGAATTTAGGGATTGTAGACGAAGTTATAAAAGAGCCTTCAGGTGGAAACAATTGGGCGCCGCTTCAGGCAGGTGAATTCTTGAAGCAAGCCATTCTAAAACATTTAAAAGATCTTTCTGAGTTGCCTATAAGCAAACTTAGAGATAATAGGTACGAAAAATTTAGGAGAATAGGTAGTTTCTTAGAGCCAAATTCACAAGAAGCAGAATTTGTTAAATAGAATATTAGAAATTCTAAGGAAATCAAATTGACAACAGCTCTCATTACAGGAGCCTCTAAAGGTATTGGAAAAGCAACTGCAAAGGCTTTTGCACATGCTGGCTGGGATTTATTGCTTGTAGCTCGTTCGAGAAAATCTCTGGAGTCTCTATCGGAAGAATTGAAAACTTTTGGGATTAAAGTTTTCTATGAGTGTATAGATCTATCTGATGCAAATCAGATACCTACAGGTATTAAAAATCTCCTTGAGCATGGATTTCATCCATCTGTTCTTATAAATAATGCTGGTGTTGCATGGACCGGTAACCTTTTATCTATGCCAATAGATAGATGGAAGTGGTTAATGGAAGTTAATCTCACAAGTGTTTTTCAGGTTTGCTCCCTTGTTGTTCCTTATATGAGAAATAATAAAGGCTTGGTTATTAATGTAAGTAGTCATGCTGCAAGAAATGCTTTCTCTCAATGGGGAGCATATTGTGTTTCTAAAGCTGCATTGGAGAGCTTTACTAAATGTTTAGCGCAGGAAGAGAAGGAATTTGGAGTAAGAGCTTGCACTCTTACTCTGGGATCTGTTAATAGCGCTCTCTGGGATTCTGATAGTGTTCAGAGTGACTTTGATCGAGAAGCAATGCTGTCCGTAGACCAAGTTGCATCCGAAATCTTGCATCTAGCTCAGCAGCCTGATTCTCAAGCAATAGATGACGTTGTATTAATGCCCTCGTCAGGTGCCTTTTGATTTAACTTTTACGTTATTTCTCTAATTGGATCTTCATACTCCTTGTGATGTGCCAAATACAGCTAATTAAGAGGACTATTAAGCACTAAAGGGCCTAATACAATTCAATTATTTCTTTTTAACTTTGTTTATGAGATCATTTACTTTTTGAATATTCTTTATCCCAGGATGTGTTTCTAATTTGCTTGATGCATCTATACCAAAAGGATTGATTTGTGATGATATTTCTTCGATTAAATCTGAGGAAATCCCTCCTGCCAACCACCATGGTGTTTTCAGATCAATTGTTTTTAGCCATTCAATAGGAACTCTTGCTCCTGTTCCTCCTAAAGCTTTTTCACTCCAAGCATCTAAGAGTATTGCATCAACTGAACCTTGATAATTTTGGGCTAGTATTAAATCACTTTGTTGGCGAATTTGAAATGCTTTCCACCATTTGATATTTGGATGCTTATTCCTCAGCACTTCGCAACGTTCCCTTGATTCTTGTCCATGGAGTTGAACAATGGATGGCAATCCAAGCCCATTTAAACCTTCGCAAATTTCATTTAGATTCAAGTTTGCTACTACCCATACTCTTTCAATGGATGGTGCTTCCTTTTCTAAAGCTCCAAATATTTTTCTTCTTTTATCTTCTTGTACAAATCTAGGTGAACTATCTACTCCGATTACACCAATTGCATCCGCTCCAATTTTTGCAATTTCAATAGCTTGTTTAATTTGTGTGACTCCACAGATCTTAACAGCTGTTGGTGGTTGAGAATTCATCTTCAACGTAAATGGACTATTCCCTTTATAGGGTTGAAGTACTTTATTATCACCTTTTTTAGTTTTCAGGAGGATTAATTTTGGAAGGGATAGAGGTTATAAAGTTAAAGGGAATCTCTTTAAAGGTTCATCCAAGTTGGTTTTTTATACTGATTATTTTCACTCGTCTATCGCAGATTCAATTTTCCAGAACATTTGAAGGTCAACTCCCTATATGGCAAGGTTGGTGTATTGGCTTTTTGATATCTATAGCATTACTAATATCAGTTGTTTTACGAGAGCTGGGACATTCTTTTATGGCTTTGAATGAGGGGGTAAAAGTTTCTGGCATTACGGTAGTTTCTTTTGGTGGTATTAAAAGAGTAGATAAACAATGTTCTACTGCTATGGCAACTCTTCGAGTTGCCATAGCAGGACCTTTAGTAAATATTTCGCTTGGGATGTTATTTTTGATTTTTGCCAGAGTTGGTAGCAGTTTTAACCCTGTTTTTGTAGAGTTATTGATTAGGATTGGAATCATTAATATACTTTTGGCGGTTGTAAATTTATTACCAGGCTTACCTTTAGATGGGGGCGTGATATTAAAATCATTAGTTTGGCATTTTACTGGTAGTCAGCGTAAAGGACACAAAGCTGCTAATGCCTCAGCGCGTGTTTTTTCATTGATTGTGATTTTTATTGGAGGGTTGACTTTTACAGTTAAAGGAGCTGGCTTCTTGGCGCTCTGCTTAATAATCATGGGCTGGTTTGGATTTACTGCGTCAAGATCTCAAGACCAAATAATGATTGTTCAGCAAGCTTTATCAGATTTAAGTGTTTCTGAGGCTGCTAGAAAACGCTTCCGTGTTCTTGATCAAGATCAATCACTTAAAAGGCTTAGCGAATTAGGCTTAAACTCTTCTAATTCCAAGGAAAATAATTTGGAAGAATGGGTTCTTTTGTGTAGTTCTGGGCGTTGGGTTGGTTATGTAACTAGCGAATTGTTGATGGATGTTCCTTCCGAATATTGGGATCAGTATCTATTGGCCAATTATAAGAAACCTCTTTCTGAGCTTCCATCGATTAATGATTGCAGCCCACTTTGGAAGGCTGTTTTGAAATTGGATAGTATCAATAAACAAAGGCTATTAGTCTTTAATGCTGCAGGCTTGCCTTGCGGAACTATAGACAAAGTTGATCTTGCACAGATAGTTTTAAAAAAGCTTGGGATTGAACTTCCTCAGAATCTCCTAGAGATGGCGAGAAAAAATAATATTTACCCTTTAGGTATATCTCTGAGCAAGATTGTTGAAGGAATGGTTTCCTCAGGGTTAATTCAAAGGACTCAATCTCAGAGAGTGACTAAGTAGGCTTTTGAATTTTTAGAAATTTCTTCTAATTCATTTAATTGAAAATCTTTTTGAATCCAGTTAATCGAAGGCCAATGCTTGCATAGTGATTTTGCAAGAATTTTTTCTAGGTCCATTCTTGGGATGTTTTGTGGAGCTGCTTTTGGAGGCTCAGAGTTGAAAACATCATGCCAAAGATCTAGAGGTGGATCTAAAAGTATCTCACCATGTTGAAGTACATTTCCCCCACGCCAAAATTGAGCACTGCCTATTCTTTTAAGCCCTTTTTTATCAACTAGATCTGCATTACTGGATGTAGAGAAGCAATTCCCAGTAGGCAAAGCAATTGTATTGCCAAACTTTAAGTTTAGGCCTAGTTCTGCGAAACTATTGATTAACCATTGACTTGCTTTTATATAGGCTTGGTTTCTTTTTCGAGGTGGAGATTTCCAGGCAAGGGAGTATGTTAATCCTCCTGAATGAAGAACAGCTCCTCCACCACTTGGTCTTCTGACTAGATTTAATTTTCTGTTTTTGACTAAAGTGGCCCAATGCTTTGGGAAATCTTTTTGATGATGACCAATTGAGAGCCAATTCCCTTCCCATCTGTAAAAACGAATGGATATTTCGAGATCAGATGTCCGATTCAAATTTTCAAGCATCATTACATCAGAGGCCATTTGAAAAGGACCGTTAAGGACGGAGAAATTAATTATTTGACCATGTTTCATTTGATATTTATAGGAATTTGTCTAGACCTAATAACTAGAAGATGAGAAATATGAAAAGGGTCTCATATATTGAAGTTTAGAATTTTCCATTAAATATTGTAAGAAAGTGCATTGATCCATGACAGGGTTTTGCAAAATTCCCCATTTTTGACAATTTAAGTTGACAATATTAATAGTTCTAATGTTTTCCATGGAGACCTCAACCACTATTGATCTTGCCGGCCTTTGCTTAGTGGTGGTTATGCATGCGGGAATATTGGCTTTGAGATTAGGAATTAGTCTAAGAAAAGCTTGATTAGCTTTAATTGGCATATCTCTCTGCTTTACGGTAAAAGCAAGTAAATACAATAATATTATTTTTGGCTCAATCTCATGTGAATGCGAGAGATTCAGTCACTCGTTCAATTCGTTCTTCAAGAAGTAATCTTGAAGTTGGTAAGACTTCTCCCCAGGATAGGCTAGATGCTTCAACGTTGGCCTCTAGGCTTCAACTTCAGGAAGAGCAGCGTGAACTAACTTATACCTTAGTATCTTTATTTATAAAGTCAGGAATTCTGATAATTGCTATAGCCAGTTTTTTCAAGCTAGGGATGGCTTCCCATCAAAGAATTAATCGTAATCATGAAATTGCTTCAGTTCTTAGGATGGAAAAAAATAAGCTTGAGAGATTGTATTTGAAATTTGATAGATTGTTTTCTATAGGGGGAAAAGATCGATTAATGGATGAGCAAGATCAATGGATTGAACCCAAAAGCAGGCGAATCATTTGGCGTTAAAAATATTTTCTAATGTTTCTTTGATTCTTCGGGGTTACACTGTTTACTGAGTAGTGCTAATAAATTTTATATGGCCTTATTTCAATCTGCACCAGGTACTGTTCTTATAACTGGGACAACTTCAGGAGTTGGTCTTTATGCAACAAAAGCTTTGGTGGATTTAGGTTGGAAAGTTATCACTGCCAATCGATCTCCAATTAAAGCGGAGGATGCGGCAGTTAAATTAGGATTGCCGTTTAGATGTCCAAATCAGCTTCAACATATTTATTTAGATCTTTCTGATTTAGAGAGCATTCGTGTTGAGACCAAAAAACTTTTGATTTCTCTGGAACAGCCTTTGGATGCCTTGGTTTGTAATGCTGCTGTTTATATGCCAAGACTATTGAAACCTCAGCGATCACCTCAAGGGTACGAGCTTTCTATGGCTACAAATCATTTTGGCCATTTCCTTCTAATTCAACTTTTATTGGATAATTTAAGTGATTCCAAACGACCAGTCTGGAAGGGGCGTTCATGGGGTATTGAATCCTCGAGAATTGTCATGCTAGGAACAGTGACAGCTAATTACACCGAATTAGGAGGGAAAATCCCAATCCCAGCGCCAGCCGACTTAGGAGATTTATCTGGCTTTAAGCAAGGTTTCATTGACCCAATTTCGATGGCTAGTGGGAAACGTTTTAAACCAGGGAAGGCCTACAAAGACAGCAAGCTTTGCAATATGATCACCATTCAAGAGCTTGATAGAAGGTATAAGGATTCTTCTATTGTATTTAGTTCTCTTTATCCAGGATGTGTTGCAAATACAAAGCTTTTTAGAAATACACCTAAGATATTTCAATGGCTTTTCCCTCTATTTCAAAGGTTTATAACAGGAGGCTTTGTTAGTCAGACGTTAGCAGGTAAAAGGGTGGCTCAAGTCGTTTCCAATCCTGAATTTGGAATTTCTGGTGTCCACTGGAGCTGGGGAAATAGACAAAAGAAAAATGGCGAACAATTTTCTCAAAAATTATCTGAACGTATTACTGATCCTTTAACAGCAAAGAATGTTTGGGAATTATCTATGAAGCTAATAGATTCGAATTAATTTACTTTAATGTTCTTAGTCAAAACCAAGTAAGTCAAAAATCTCTCTGTCTTTTAATGGTTCAGCCTCCAAAGGTTCAACGTCGTTAATCATTTTCTTTGCAAGTGATAGGTATTCGTTTTGAACTTCTAATACGCCTTCTTCTTCAGCATCCATTTCAAAGATTGTGCACTTTTTAAGCCTTGATCGACGAATGGCATCTACATTTTTAAAATGAGCCATAGTCTTCAGGCCAGTCCTTTCATTGAATTTCTCTATTTGATCTAATTCAGCTGAGCGATTTGCAATGACTCCACCAAGTCTAACTTTGTAGTTTTTGGCTTTAGCATTTATTGCTGCAACTATTCGATTCATTGCAAAAATCGAGTCAAAATCATTTGCTGTAACTATCAAGCAATAGTTGGCATGTTGTAACGGTGCTGCAAATCCACCGCATACAACATCTCCTAATACATCAAATATGACTACATCGGTGTCTTCAAGAAGATGGTGTTCTTTTAAAAGCTTGACAGTTTGTCCTGTGACGTATCCTCCACACCCTGTCCCGGCTGGAGGTCCTCCACTCTCAACACATTGAACCCCGTTAAATCCTTCAAACATAAAGTCTGTTGGTCTAAGTTCCTCACTGTGAAAATCAACTTCTTCAAGAATATCAATAACGGTAGGAACCATTTTATGTGTGAGCGTGAAAGTGCTGTCATGCTTTGGATCACAACCAATTTGCAAGACCTTTTTTCCTAGTTTTGAAAAGGCTGCGGATAGGTTTGAGGATGTTGTGGATTTACCAATTCCTCCTTTCCCATAAACAGCAATTACTAGAGCACCTTCTTCTATTTTGACTTTTGGATCTAGTTTTACTTGAACACTTCCTTCCCCATCTGAACGATTGGTTAAAGTTGTAGTCATCAATTAAAGCCTCTTGTTATTTCAAACAGATCTTTATATTCAAGCAGGAATTTGATTCGTTGGTAAATGTTTAGTTAATTAGATACAAGTAGTTCTTAATAGAGTTTTGGTATCTAAACTTTTGCAAATAATAGGGGTAAATACTCATAACTTATTGATTGCTTTTGGGCATAATTTATTTCGCGAAATGAGCTTTTGCGTCTAATAAGGTCTCTCCATTGATTTCAGTACAACCTGCTTCTCGAGCATATATCTCAGTATTTCTTCTAACTTTTCCTCTTACAAAAAATGGGATTTTAGCTAATTCTGATTCACCTTCCTTGGTCCAATGAAGAGCTTTTTGAGAATCTATTTTATTGCTCAACTCTTGTATGGGTGCATTTTGGCTTGATACTTCGTTTGTGGAGGAATGGCCTCCAAGATGACCCAAGTGGCTTTGATGTCCATCTGTAAACTCAAAGTCATGACGAAACATTCCTATTAGATGCTCTTCTAGTCCCATCATTAGAGGATGAACCCAATCGTCAAATATTACATTTGCTCCCTCCCAGCCCATTTGAGGGCTATAGCGTGCAGGAACATCTTGAACGTGCATAGGGGTGCTTATTACGGCGCACGGAATACCAAGTCTTTTGGCGCTATGCCTTTCCATTTGTGTTCCAAGAACTAGTTCTGGTGCGGACTCTTTTATTGCTTCTTCGACTTCTAAATAGTCGTTTGTAATTAAGGCTTCTATCTCATGTTCTTTGGCTGCAGAACGTACTTTGCGAGCCATTTCCCTGCTATAAGTTCCCATCCCTACTACTTCGAATCCTAGCTCTTCTTTTGCAATTCTTGCTGCGGCTAAGACATGGGTGCCATCCCCAAAAATGAACACTCTTTTACCTGTTAGGTAATTAGAATCAACAGACTTTGAATACCAAGGTAGCTTTGATTGATTGTTTTGATTAATTGAGCTCGACAGTTCAAGGCCTAGTAATTCATGAAGTTCATCAAGGAACTCATGCGTTGCTTTGACGCCAATAGGGATTGTTTTTGTGAAAGGGATATTGAAATTTCGTTCAAGCCAAATACAAGTCGATTCAGCTATCTCTGGATATAAGCAAATATTTACATCTGCTTTCGGGAGTCTGGTTATGTCAGCAGGTGATGCTCCAAGAGGAGCGATGACATTAATATCAATTCCATGTTCTCCAAGGATTTTTTGAATTTCCAATACATCATCTCTACATCTGAAACCAAGCAAAGATGGACCTAGTAAATTTACTCTTGGCCTTCTACCTTCATCTTTCCAGGATGTTTTAGATTGTTTTAGAGTTTCTTGTGGAATATCTTTTAAGAGGCCTCTAACTAGTTGATAGAGAGTCTCTGCTGCCCCCCAGTTTTCTTTTTTGCTATACGCAGGAAGTTCTAGGCCAACAATGGGAAGATCTAATCCCAATCCCTTGGCAAGAGAACCCGGTTGGTCTTGTATTAATTCAGCAGTGCAACTTTCGCCAACGAGAAGTGCCTCCGGTTTGAAGCGTTCTACAGCTTCATGAATATGCCCTTTAACTAATTCTGCAGTATCTCCTCCTAAATCTCTTGCTTGAAAAGTTGTATAGGTTACTGGAGGTCTAGTGCCTCTGCGTTCAATCATGGTAAAGAGAAGGTCTGCATATGTATCTCCTTGAGGCGCATGCAATACGTAATGGACGCCTTTCATTGATGATGCGATTCTCATTGCACCTATATGAGGGGGGCCTTCATAGGTCCAAAGTGTTAGTTCCATGGTTTTAAGCGGTTTCTAGGGTTTTAGGATTCAGGATGTTATGCCGATGTAATGGCCTTGCGAAAAGTTCAGCAAGATCAGAGGCTTGGTCAATTCCATGAATGGGACTAAATACCATTTCGATAGACCATTTTGTTGATATACCTTCTGCTTCTAAAGGATTAGCTAGTCCCATCCCACATACAACTAAATCAGGATTGCTATCCCTTACTCGGTCTAGCTGTTTTTCTACATGTTGGCCTTCAACAATTCGAGTTGAATCTGGAAGAAGTTCTAGTTCAGATTGCATCATCTCCCGGTTTAGATAAGGTACTCCTACTTCAATAAGCTCCATTCCACATTCGTTATTTAAGAAGCGTGCAAGAGGGATTTCTAGTTGTGACTCTGGTAAAAGAAAAAGTTTTTTACCTGATAATTTTTCGGCATAAGGTTTTAAAGCTTTTTTAGCTCTAAGAATTAAGGGCGATAATGTTGATTCGACAAGGGATTGATTAACTTTGAATGCATTTGCAGCGGCTTCTATCCACAACCTGCTCCCATCTATACCTAGTGGGAAAGGGGCTTGTAGTATTTCCGCTCCTCTATTTTTAAGTTCTCTAGCGGTATCTGTTAAATAGGGTTGAACTAATAAAACTTTAGTTCCAGGTCCTATAGAAGGTAATTGAGTTGATTGCCTCGGAGGGAAGCTTTCAATTTTTTGTATACCTAACCTCTTAAAGATTGTTTTCAACCTATCTTCAACTGGATTAGCCAGTGTCCCTACAAGAAGTAATTGCTCTTCTTTGCTAGATGGCAAAAGAGGGACTAATGCTTTTAGAGCTCCATCTTCTCCTTGTGTAAAAGTTGTTTCAATACCACTCCCTGAGTAATTCAAAACAGTCACTTGCCCATTGAATTGGCTGTTTAACCTTTCTGCTGCTCTGGATAGATCTATTTTTATAACTTCGCTTGGACAAGAACCTACGAGGAAAAGCGTGCGAATTTCTGGCCGTCTCTTTAAAAGGTTTTTAACCACACGATCTAGTTCTTCATGAGCATCAGCAAGGCCAGCAAGATCTCTTTCTTCCAGGATCGCAGTCCCAAATCTAGGTTCCGCAAAAATCATCACCCCAGCAGCACTCTGAATAAGGTGAGCACAAGTTCTTGATCCCACTACAAGGAAAAAAGCATCTGGCATGCGTCTGTGAAGCCAAACGATAGAGGTAAGCCCACAAAAGACTTCTCTGGGACCAGTTTCCTTTAGCAGCGTTGAGCCGCTCATATTTTGAATTTAAGTTCTATCTTTAACTTGCATCTAATAATCGAAAGATGCAATTACTATCAGGAAAAATTCGGAATTCAATATATATTTTGTTGCTTTTTGTTTTTAGCTTTTCTCTTGAAAACTTGCTTGCTTGGTCAAAAACACTCGAATATTAGTTCCTCCAATATGTTGTTTCTTTGTCTTCAGCCCGAGATAGTTTCCAAACATTTCTACTGATTCTTTGAGCTAAAAGGCCACCGCGCTCTGTTTTAGATGAGCCAGGCTTTGCTCCTAGAAGATATTTAACCTCACTAGTGCTTAGTGGAGCACCTGTTTTTGTGGCCAAGTCTATAAGTTCGAGGCGTTGTCGAAGATTATGTAGGTCAAACTTCTCTTCATTATCTTCAACTAATCTTAATCTTGAAGTTCCTACTCGAGATATTTTTTGCATCATGCCTAGTCCTACTAATCCAAGGGCTTGTTCAGGGTTTAACTCGCTTGGTATAGCTTGAGAGTTTGTATTGGGATTGGGTGAGGCAGACATCTTTTTTCATTGTATTTCTTAGAAGGTATCGGTTCGGATTTAAGCTTGCAAGACTTTGTTGTTTACTAAAACTACAACCTTTGAGGTATTATCCCTCCCATGAGTGCTTTGACTGGCTTTCCAAATGATGAGCGGAGACTCTCTGGGAGTTCGCTTGTAACAGGTTCTGAGGTTGGCCCTCAGGCTGGAGCAAGCTGCGTTATTACTACTGACTCGGAAAAATCACTTGTATCTCGTCAGGCTAGTCATGTTCAACAAATTGAGTTAAGAACGTACGTATTTTTAGATTCACTTCAACCTCAGCTTGCTGCCTATATGGGTACAGTGAGCCAAGGGTTCCTTCCTATCCCTGGTGATGCTTGTCTTTGGATGGAAGTGTCTCCAGGCATGGCTGTTCATAGAGTTACTGATATCGCTCTGAAAGCGAGCAACGTTAGGCTAGGTCAAATGGTTGTAGAAAGGGCTTTTGGTTCTTTAGCTCTTTATCATCGAGATCAAAGTACTGTTCTTCATTCTGGTGATGTTGTATTAGATGCCATTGGAAGTAGCGTTGATAGACGAACTAAGCCTCAAATTAGCTGGACTGAAGTTATTAGAGCTATTACGCCAGATCATGCTGTTTTGATTAACCGTCAAAACAGAAGAGGATCTATGATCCAATCTGGAATGAGTATGTTTATTTTAGAAACTGAGCCAGCAGGCTATGTTTTAATGGCTGCAAATGAAGCAGAGAAGGCTTCTAATATTACTGTTGTTGATGTAAAAGGAGTTGGTGCCTTTGGTAGGCTAACTCTAGCTGGCAAAGAGGGTGACGTTGAAGAGGCGGCAGCAGCTGCAATGAGATCAATTGATCAGATAAACCGTCAATAATAAAGAGAGAATATTGTTCACTGGAGCCCGATTGTTTTAAGAAGATAAGGGGCCAATGCTCTTGCTGCTTTTCCTCTGCTTCCTAATTTTGTTAATTGTTCTTGGCTGAGCTCCCCATAAGTACAATTTGCTTCTCTTACCCAAAAGATCGATTCAAATTCGCCTTTTGGGTATGCAGGTTTTCTTAAGATCTCACCCCAACAGGTTCCTTGTGCATCATGAATGTGATTACCTTCTGGATCGCATAGAACCATTACGCTGCAAAAGCGAGCACTTCGATATGGCGTGTCTGCAAGTTCGTTTAGAAGCTTGTTGACCTTGATTTCGTTAGATTCAGCAAATCGTGCAGAGTAAATACCTGGTCCACCTTGCAAGGCATCTACTTCTAATCCAGAATCATCTGCAATTGTCCATGAGTTAGTTAATTTTGCAGTTGCTTTTGCTTTTAATATGGCATTCTCTAAATAAGTTGACCCACTTTCTTCTACTTCAAAATTGTCTGGCTGACGTTGAACTTTCAGAGGGAGAGGCCCTAGCATGAATTCAATTTCTGCAACCTTTTTAGGGTTCCCACTAGCAATTGTAAGTAGTGGTTTGATCAACATAAAGAGTTTTTAAATCTAGTTAGGTGTTGGCTTATTAAAGTACTCGATAAATAATTTGAGACAGGATGGGGTTGAACATTCCATACCTAGGCTATGCCTTGGGCACCTGCCTCTGTTAAAGAAAATAATCCTAAAAAGGAAATAACACAAATGTTTGTTTGGCGGTGCTGACGAGATATTTAACAGCCTCTTGTATCAGTCAGCGCAAGGGTGATAAGTTTATCTTATCAATGAGAGAGGATACCGTGATCGCTTTTTTAATGAATTTCCCTTGACGTACAAGTGCTTAAGAAGTCATTGTCTGTTGTGAACATTCCAAACCTTTATTTCTCGTAAGGCATATGGCTAACGAAACTATGGGCATCGCACTCGGCATGATCGAGACTCGCGGACTTGTCCCAGCTATTGAAGCTGCTGACGCAATGACTAAGGCTGCTGAAGTGCGCCTTATAGGTCGTGAATTTGTTGGTGGCGGTTATGTAACCGTTTTAGTACGTGGCGAAACTGGTGCAGTTAATGCTGCTGTTCGTGCTGGCGCTGACGCATGTGAGCGTGTAGGTGATGGACTTGTTGCTGCTCACATTATTGCTCGTCCTCATAGAGAAGTTGAGCCTGCATTGGGCAACGGCAACTTCCTTGGTCAGAAGGACTGAAGTCTAAAGCGCTTTATTTAAGAAAAGCGCGATTTCAAATCCCTACAACGACCTAAAAGGAGTTATTTTATGAGTAAGAAGTATGACGCTGGGGTTAAGGAGTACAGAGACACCTACTGGACTCCCGACTATGTCCCCCTAGATACAGACCTTTTGGCTTGCTTTAAATGCACAGGCCAAGAAGGAGTTCCAAGAGAGGAAGTAGCTGCTGCGGTAGCTGCAGAATCTTCAACAGGTACTTGGTCTACAGTGTGGTCTGAATTGCTAACTGACCTTGAATTTTATAAGGGACGTTGCTATCGCATTGAAGACGTTCCTGGAGATAAGGAATCTTTCTATGCATTTATTGCATATCCACTAGATCTTTTTGAAGAAGGATCAATCACAAATGTGCTGACTTCATTGGTCGGTAATGTTTTTGGATTTAAAGCTTTACGCCATTTGCGTTTAGAAGATATCCGCTTCCCAATGGCCTTCATTAAAACCTGTGGAGGGCCACCTCAAGGAATCGTTGTAGAGCGTGACCGTTTAAATAAGTATGGTCGTCCTCTACTTGGTTGCACTATTAAGCCTAAGCTTGGCTTGTCTGGCAAAAACTATGGACGTGTGGTCTATGAATGCCTTCGAGGTGGATTAGATCTTACAAAAGATGATGAGAACATAAACTCACAGCCCTTCCAGAGATGGAGAGATCGTTTTGAGTTTGTTGCTGAAGCTGTAAAGCTTGCTCAGCAAGAGACTGGTGAAGTTAAAGGCCATTATCTTAATTGTACAGCTACTACTCCTGAAGAGATGTATGAGCGTGCAGAGTTCGCTAAAGAACTTGATATGCCTATTATCATGCATGATTACATTACCGGTGGCTTTACTGCTAACACAGGATTAGCTAATTGGTGTCGTAAGAATGGCATGTTGCTTCATATCCATAGAGCAATGCATGCGGTAATTGACCGTCATCCAAAGCATGGAATTCACTTCCGTGTTCTAGCTAAGTGTTTACGTCTGTCAGGTGGTGATCAACTTCACACTGGAACAGTTGTAGGTAAGTTGGAAGGTGACCGTCAAACAACTCTTGGGTATATCGACAATTTACGTGAATCCTTCGTCCCAGAAGACCGTACTCGCGGTAACTTCTTCGACCAGGATTGGGGCTCTATGCCGGGCGTATTTGCTGTTGCTTCAGGTGGTATCCATGTATGGCATATGCCAGCTTTGCTTGCAATCTTTGGTGACGATTCATGTCTTCAGTTTGGTGGCGGAACTCATGGACACCCATGGGGATCAGCTGCTGGTGCAGCTGCCAACCGCGTAGCTTTAGAAGCATGTGTTAAGGCACGTAATGCAGGTAGAGAAATCGAGAAGGAAAGTCGCGACATCCTTATGGAAGCTGCGAAGCATAGTCCTGAGTTAGCTATTGCACTTGAGACCTGGAAGGAGATCAAGTTCGAGTTTGACACTGTAGATAAGCTCGACGTTCAGTAAAAGCAAAATCATGAGGAGGCTTTATGTCTCCTCTGACTTTCCTTCCCAAATAAGTTCCGAATAACTTTATCGGAATACTTTTCTATCCTTTTTAAAAGTTCACCATGCCTTTTCAGAGCACAGTTGGTGACTATCAAACAGTCGCCACCCTGGAGACATTCGGCTTCTTGCCTCCAATGTCACAGGACGAAATTTACGACCAAATTGCTTACATCATTGCTCAGGGTTGGAGCCCTGTGATTGAGCATGTTCACCCCAGTGGTTCCATGCAGACTTATTGGTCTTATTGGAAGTTACCTTTCTTTGGTGAAAAAGATTTGAATGTCGTTGTTAGCGAGTTAGAAGCTTGCCACCGTGCATATCCAGATCACCATGTTCGAATGGTTGGCTATGACGCTTATACCCAAAGTCAGGGTACAGCTTTTGTAGTTTTCGAAGGTCGCTAATAGCGACGAGGTTTATAGCCTCGATAATTATTTCGAGGCTATTTAGTTCCCTTAGAGAAGATTCTGAATCTTCTTCAAACAGTAAAGTTCCTATCCGGTAGAAATGGCAAAACAAACCAGTCGAGAACTAGTCCTTGAACGCCGTAAAGCGCTAAGTCAAGGTGGAAAGAATGCCCTAGCAGGGAATGATTCTCTTAATAATAGAGTTCGTTCGGCTGTAGATTCCCGTGCTACCAGGACAGGTGCAACTTCTGTACAGAATGAGAATGAGATTGAGATATCAACCTCTACCCCTTCAAGTGCCTATACCAATTTGAATACATCGACGTCAAATTCATCTATTAGTAGACACATGAAACGTGTAAGCCAACCAAGTAGAGAGCTTGTGTTAGCACGTCGCGAAGCACTTTCTCGCCGAGGTAAGTCAGCTGATACAAGTAAAGATAGAACTAGAGCAGATTCAAGTGCGAAATCTGTTTCAACAGTTTCAAACCCAACGGTCTTGACTAAGTATTGTTGTGATGAATGTAAAGAGAATGAACTTAATCCTTCTTCTGAATCCAAAAGCTCTTTGTCATTGGAATCTAGATCTAAGGAATTATCTGTGAGTAATAATGCACGTCGTTCTACTACAAAACGTAGGCCTATTCAAAACTCTAGTAGAGCTCTAGTCTTAGCACGCCGTGAGGCTCAGTCTAAGCATGGCAAGACAGCTGGAAAACAACCAACATCTGCAGCTTCAGTTGCCAGGCAAGGTGACCCTGATCTTACAAGCAGAGAGTTGTCTCAGAGAGTTCGTGAGCTAAGGAGTAAAATAGGTGCTACTGGCTCTAAACGGTCTGGGAGCTGTAGACCTTGTGGGCCAAACAAAAATGGATCTAAGCAATTAGCAGCAGATGCACATTGGAAAGTTGGAATAAGTGAGACTATTTCAGGTCAGGTTGTTACAGGGACTCAAGCTAATAGATCTTCTAAAACAACTGGGAATGAGGCAAGTACTTGTCGATCTGTGACAGGTACACAGTATATGGGTACAGATGACTTTAATACCTTTTGTGATACAACACCATCTCCAAGCCAACCATCAAAGGTAGCTGTTACTAACACTTCGCATGGGAATATGGTTACGGGCAATGAGGTTGGTAGATCTGAAAAAGTTACTGGTAATGAGCCTGGAACTTGCAAGGCCCTAACAGGAACAGAATATATTTCAGCTAATCAATCTAATCAATATTGTGGAGGATCAAACCCTTCTCCTAGGAAGGTTGGTCATAGCCTCACTCAAGATGGTAGGAAAGTAAGTGGTGTGATGGTTGGCCGTTCTTCTAGTGTTACAGGGAATGAGGCAGGCTATCAAAAAGGGCTTACAGGTGATCAGTATCTTGGTTCGGATCCTTTGCCAGAAGGAAGACCTGCTGAAAAGGTTAGTTCTTTTAATACTTTGCGTGGATCAGGTGTAACGGGAACAAATGTCTCGCGTGCAGACTCCGTCACTGGTAATGAAGCTGGTACTTGTAAACGTGTAACGGGAGATGAGTATGTAGGTCAAGAGCAATATCAATCGTTTTGTGGGGGTAAGCCTCAAGCAGAAGCAGCAAAAGTTGGCTTAAGCCTTACTAATAAATCACAAATTGTTAGTGGGACCCAAACTGGTCGTTCTAAAATTGTCACGGGAGATGAACCTGGAACATGTAAGGCAGTTACAGGCACTCCATATGCAGGCCTTGAGCAAGCAAGTCAATTATGTGAAGTTGACTCAGTTAAAGAAATCCAACTTCGTACACCTAAAAGATTGGGAACTCCAGCAGCTCCTTTGACTGGACTACAGCCTGGTATAGGAGGAGTTATGACTGGGGCTGAAAGAGGAGCTTGTGAGCCTTTGACAGGGACCCCATATGTTGGTGCAGATCAATTGAGTCAAGCTTGTGGAACATCATCTCAAATTGTTAGTGGTCAGAAGGATGAAGTCTCTGTAGCTGGACCAGGATCACAATTTACTGTTCAATCTCCAGCAAGATCGGCTCAGAAGAATAGAGAAAATTTATCAGCTGTTACTGGAACCAGCTATGAGAACGGATCAAGAATCACAGGCCCTTTTGATATGGCACCCGATAAAATTACAGGTACTGAACAATTTCGTTTTGGATTAAAGCCCACTCAACACCCTTCAGCAAATGAACCTCTTGTACCTGAAGAAGGCGCTAGGCCTCTCTCAAGGATTACAGGGGAAGGCCAATCTTCTGGGCTTAATATCACAGGAGATGATTGGGCTAGAGGAGAGAGCGTTACAGGGACAGAAGGTACATCTTCTGTGAGACGTAACCCTTCCCGTACAGGAGGAATGAGTGCCATGCCGGCTTTCGATCCAAAAAGGAACGAAGAACTTAAAAAGCCAGAGCTTTTGATAACAGGCTCCAGTGGTAATACTGGACAGGGCCAATTGGTTACTTTTTCAGGCGGAGCAAGAGGTTAAGTGACCAATGGCCTATAAGAAGCTGGCCAGAAATAAAGATCGTATCTTAGGGCCAACGGCACCTAGGAAGAGTTATCTTTCTGCTCAATCATCACAGTCATTTGCTCAAGTAAGAGGTGCTTCTCCTTTATTAAATGAATCACACCCATTGACTGATTTGTCTTCTAACAAGAAACTTCAACAATATGAAGAAGAGGTAAAAGGTAAGTTCGATCAGATTGTCCCATTGCTTAAAAAGATATCAACTATTCAGCACGAGGATAATTTTATAGACAGTGCCCAAAAATTAGCCAAATCTCAATTAGGATTTGAACTCCCCGAGGAAATATTAGAAAAAGCTTGGGTTCGCCCTTTAGACATGAGAGCTTTGTTTGCAACATGTGTTTTTCAAGCTCATCAATTATCAAGCAATCAGTTTTTTAATTCTGATCCATTAGGTGGTTCGGAGGGCAGCCATGATGCAAACCTTTTTGAGTCTTTCCTTTCTAAATGTGGGTTTCACTTGTTGGATGTAACACCTTGTGCAGACGGTCGCTTGGCGCATTCAATTTCATATGCGCTTCGGATACCTTTTAGCGCAGTAAGAAGAAGATCGCATGCAGGAGCTTTGTTTGATGTTGAAAATACTGTAAATCGTTGGGTAAAAACAGAACACAGACGTTATAGGGAGAGTTTGCCTAATTCTCCTCATGAGCCAACTAGGTATTTAAAAGTAGTTGTCTACCATTTTAGTTCTATAAATCCTTCTACCCAAGGTTGTGCTGCTCATGGTAGTGATGATTCTCTTGCGGCTTCTGAAGGGCTGCAGAGATTGTTGGATTTTAAGAAATCAGTTGAGAATAGTTTTTGTTGCGGGGCCTCTGTAGAGCTTTTGCTGATAGGTCTTGATACTGATACAGATGCAATTCGTGTACATGTCCCTAATTCTGAGGGCCAAATTCTTCTTGACGAATGGGTTTCTGCAATAGATATTTATGAGGAAACAAAACTATTATCTCGTGAGGAAGCAATAAGAAAGATTAATGAAAAAGTTAACTCAAGCGTGCCTGGAAATATAGAAAAAGGAATGGTTGATTTTGTTGTGAAATTAATAGTAAATAATCTTTCACAGATTGATTATGTAAGGCAACTTCATAATGGCCCATACCCTGATGAAGGTCATGCAGAGAGGTTTATTGGTGTAGGTATTGGATTCAAGGAAGTTCACCTAAGAAATCTTACTTATTTCGCACATCTTGATACTGTTGAGGAAGGGGCTCCTGATCTGGATGTAGGGATTAAAATCTTTAAAGGCTTAAATGTTTCTCGAGATTTACCTATACCAGTTGTCATTAGATTTGATTACTCAGGCCAAGTGCCTGGAGCAAGAGAAAGAGCAATCTTAGATTGTAAGAGAGTTGATAGTGCTATCTCTTTTCGCTATCGAAAATTAGTAGATGATGGTCTTTTGCATACATGTCTTACTATTAGAGATCGAAATACAAAATCCCCTGCAGAAGTTGTAGGGTCTTCTCTCGATCCTGTCCTTCAGGAGGAACATTGACATGTTAATTTGCAAGGTTGTAAAGCCACTTGTTTCCACAAATCGTATACCTGGTTTTGAACACAGACATCTTCAAGTGGTTCTAGATGGTAGCTCTAAGAAAGTTGCTGTAGATGCTGTGGGCTGCAAGCCAGATGATTGGGTTATTTGTGTAGGAAGTTCTGCGGCAAGAGAAGCCGCAGGGAGTAAGTCCTATCCTAGTGACCTCACAATAGTTGGAATAATTGATCATTGGGACCCGGATGCCTCACATTCTTCTGGAGGAGTGAAGTAATGGAAATAATGCGGGTTATGGGCCGCTTGGTTTGTACTCAAAGAGTTGCAGGTTTAGGTCATATGCATTTGCGTATTTTGCAAAATAATCAAGGGAAGAGGCTCGTTGCCGTAGACCCCGTAGGAGCACGTGAGGGCAACTGGGTGTTTACTTCTAGTGGCTCTGCTGCAAGATTTGCATGTCCAGATCCAACTACACAAACAGATTTAACAATCGGCGGAATAATTGATTTTTGGACCCCTGATGGATAGCTTTTTCTACTTTGCAAAACTTTCCTAATTTTTTTCATGACTTCTTCTAATCCACTCAACAGCTCTAAAGCAAAACAAAAGATAAAAAACATCGATGCTTCAAAGCAAATAGTTGATGTTGAAACCGGTTCTACTAAGCCAAAGGAAGTTTCATCTCAAACTAAAAGTGCTAAGAATTCCACTGGATCTGGAAGGAATTCAAATACTAATAATCCTCCATACAACAATTCTTCCTCGAAGTATGGTCCGATTTCTGGTATTGCTTTAGGAATGATTGAGACACGTGGTATGGTCCCAGCTATAGAGGCAGCAGATGCTATGACAAAAGCTGCAGAGGTGAATTTAGTTGCTAGAGAATATATTGGAGGTGGATACGTGAGTGTTCTAGTACGTGGCGAAACTGGAGCAGTAAATGCTTCTGTTAGGGCAGGAGCTGATGCCTGTGAGCGTGTTGGAGACGGATTGGTGGCTGCACATATTATTGCTCGGCCTCATGTCGAAGTGGAACCTATCCTTCAAGTTAGTGGAGCAACTCGTCGCCTTTGATGAAGGATTGATTGCTAATGCTCCTTTTATTTAAGTAAGTTTGCTTAAGACGAAATTTCTCTAAAGTTATGCACAAATGGAATGAGAGAAGTCGCCCTTTGAGGCTCGAAAGGAGATTGGAATTTCTAACTTATGAGTCGACTAGAGATTTCCTTGATCGACTTGGTGATCTTTGTGAGAACAGAAAGCGCTTCCCTGACATAAGTTTTGGTAAAACGTATGTAAATTTGACTTTGAAACCTGAAGATGAAAATCAGATAACAGATCTTGATAAGAAATTCGCTTCAGAAATAGATGAATTGACAAATAACTAGCCCTTTAAGGATCGAATATCACTCTTTACCTTCAGAGATGTCACGTTTAATTAGTGCCATTAAGTAAGCAGGAGCCTTATACCTTCCAGGTAGGCACCTATTAAGGGTCTCTAAATGCCCCCAGCAGACTGTTCTCTCAATCTCTTGGCGAGTGCGACCTAGTTCAAGAAGCCTCCTAAGAGCTTTGCAGTAGAGAGGATAACCAGCCTCGAGTTCTCCAATTGTTAGCTTGGCTGCGGACATGTTTTGTCGCAGGTCAACACTTAATCTAGACAATTATGTGACCGGCATGCAAATCAAATATCAAAAATCAAGCGATTTTTTGACTTTCAACCAAGCCACGCTACACAGTCGATCTCTACAAGCCCCCCTTTTGGAAGAGCAGAAACCTCTATACAGGCTCTCGCAGGACTAATGTTGTTCTTGAAAAAATCAGAATAAATATTATTTACTTTCTTGAAGTCTTCTAGGTTGACCAAATAGATAGTTGTTCGGACAACATTGGAAGTATCTCCACCTGCGGCCTTTAGGACCTCTAAAAGGTTTTTAAGAACTTGATGTGTTTGTTGCTCGACATCCTCCTTTCCAACAATATTTCCTGTAGAAGGGTCAAGTGCAATTTGCCCAGAACAATAAAGCCACCCTCCTGCAAGAATGGCTTGATTATAAGGACCTACTGGAGCTGGGGCTGCTTTTGATTCGATTGCTTTCTTCAATAACGCAGTCATAAAAATAGTGATTTAATTATGTTTGGGTTTATCTTTTCTAACATCTTATTTTCACCAACTGTCTTTATGTAAACGTAGTTTAGATAATTCTTTTGGAGTTGAAGAACGAATGAATAAATTACTTTTCCTTTCTTCGTAAAGCGTTGTTGGAAGACTCAATAGACCCTTCGATCTTTTACTAATAACCTCAGCAAGTCTTCTTTTTATTTCTATATCTTCAGGATAAATTGATTTAGCCCAAATTAAGTTGTTTTCTGTGTACTCATGAGCACAATAAATTTTCGTGTTGGCGGGTAGCTTATTGATTCGCTTTAAAGAATCAAACATTTGATGAGCAGTGCCTTCAAATAAACGGCCACAACCAGCCCCAAATAAAGTATCACCGCAAAAAAGAACAGGGTTTCTCTTCACTCCTGATGCTTTTGAAGCATGTAAATAGAATGAAATATGATGTTTTGTGTGACCTGGTACGCTTAGAACTGTAATTTCTTCTCCTAGTAGAGAAAAAGTTTCGTTGTCTAATACTGAACGAGTTTGAAATGGGATTCGAGCTATATCTTCTTTAGAAGCAATTACTGAAGAAGCTGGCCAAACCCTTAGTAAACCTTCAGTCCCACCAATGTGATCATCATGGTGATGTGTTTGTAAGATCGATTCGAGAGTTAGATTCTTTGATTGCAACCAGCTTATAACTGGCTCAGAAATCGCAGGGTCAATTACGACAGCTTGATTTTTTTTCACCCAGATCCATATGATGTTGTCCTTTAGTACAGGGATAGGATGAATTATGAAATCGTTTTTTTCTTGCTTCATAGCTTTAAAACTAATTCAAATAGTTAGAGTCAGGTTGATTAATTAACTCATGATTACTGTTGCCTTAGCCAAAGGAGCCCTGTTAAAAGAATCTGTTGCAAGATTCGCTAAAGCAGGATTGGACTTTTCAGCAGTCCTTGATCCTAGGAATCGTCTTCTAATGGTACCGTCAGTCTGCGGGAGAGCTAAGGCCCTTCTTGTTAGGAATGGGGATGTGCCTGTTTATGTTGCTTATGGGCAAGCTCATTTGGGAATTGTAGGATTTGATGTTTTGAGTGAGAAGCAAATGCCAGTAGCAAGTTTGGTAGATCTTGGGTTTGGTAGTTGTCGTATGTCTGTGGCAGTAAAAGAAACCAGCGTTTATAAGCATGCTGTTGACTTACCCCCTCATTGCAGAGTCGCAAGTAAATTCACGGGTTGTGCAAGACGTTTTTTTGAAGGGATTGATCTTCCTGTCGAATTGGTTCATTTAACAGGCTCTGTTGAGCTTGGTCCTTTGACTGGTATCGCTGAGGCAATTGTTGATCTAGTAGCTACAGGGCGCACATTGCGCGAAAATGGCTTGATTGAAATAGACCAACTCTTTTATTCAACCGCTCGATTGATAGCACATCCTCTTTCTTTGCGATTAGACAATGGCACTCTTCAGGAGATTGTGGAAGCAATTCAATCTCATAATGATACTTTTGCCCCCTAACTATAATGAGCGTTAAAGACTTACATAGACTTAAAAGAATTGCTCATTATCTCCACAAAGATAAAAAGCGATTGTTAATAATTCTTTTGTTGCTGCTACCTCTTTCTTTTGCAGGAGCAATGCAGCCATTACTTGTTGGACAAGCAATAAGTGTTTTGAAAGGTGAGCAGACTTTTATGTGGTTAAGAGTGCTGTCCATGGGCGGTGAAATTAAAATATTAATAATCTTTTTGCTTGTTTCTGTCCTCATTCGATTAGCCCTTCAGGGTTTTCAGTCGTATACAATTCAATCCGTCGGTCAAGGCTTAACAGCTCGTATTAGGAAGGATTTATTTTCACATGCAATTAATTTATCGCTGAAATATCATGATTCAATGCCTGTAGGCAAATTGCTTACAAGGCTAACTAGTGACGTTGATGCATTGTCTGAAGTCTTTGGGAGTGGAGCTGTTGGGGTGATTGCAGATGTTGTGACTCTGGCTGTAATTTCCATTACAATGGTTTTAATTGATTTGAAATTAGGAATATTACTTTTAACAACACAAATTCCGGTTACTCTTTTTATTCTTTGGTTACAGCAGAGATATAGAAAGTCTAATTATCGAGTTCGGGAAGAATTGTCTGAACTCAATGCAGATTTTCAAGAGAATCTTCAAGGAATTGAAGTTGTTCAGATGTTCAGAAGACAATCTGTCAATGCGAGGCGATTCAATCAAACTGGAATTGCATATCGCAATGCCGTTAATAGCATTATATTTTACGACAGTAGTATTTCCGCTTTTATTGAATGGGTCTCATTGGCCGTAGTTGCTTTGGTAATTGCCATAGGAGGTTGGTTTGTAACCTCAGGATCAATGGGTTTAGGAACTCTTACGACTTTTATCCTTTACTCTCAGAGACTCTTCGAACCTTTGAGACAACTTGCTGAAAGATTTACTCAAATTCAAGGAGGCTTGACAGCGGTAGAAAGAATTGGTGAATTATTAGAAGAAAAGATTGAAATATTAGATGTCTACTCTAATGAAGAGAAAAGTAAGAACGATTTAATCAAGTCAAAATCAGTTGGCTTAGGAGAGATTGTGTTTGATAATGTTAGTTTTCACTATAGATCCGATGACCAAATCATTAGCAATCTCAGCTTTCGGATATCACCAGGAGAGCATGTTGCACTTGTTGGCCCAACAGGATCAGGAAAAACCACCTTAATCAGGTTGTTATGTAGATTATATGAACCTCAGGAAGGAAGGATACTTATAGACGGAGTAAATATAAAGGATATTCCTTTGATTGATTTAAGAAGACAAATAGGTGTTGTTCTTCAAGATACTTTTTTATTTAGTGGTAATGTTGCCGATAATCTTAGGTTAGATGCATCTATAACTGATGAAAAACTAACTGAAATATGTAAAGAATTAGGCTTGATACCTTTGCTGAATAGATTCCCAAATGGTTTACATACATTGTTAAGAGAGCGAGGAGGTAATATATCTTCTGGTGAAAGGCAATTGCTCTCAGTTGCACGAGTGGCAATTCGAAGTCCTAAAATCTTGATTTTGGATGAAGCCACAGCTTTTATGGATCCTTCTACTGAAGCAACTCTGCAAAGAGATTTAGACAGACTGCTTGAAAAAAGGACAGCATTAGTGATTGCACATCGGCTTGCGACAATTGAACTTTCAGATCGTATTTTGGTTATGAAGAAAGGAAAGCTGATTGAACAAGGTAGTCACCAAGAGCTCCTCAAGCAAAGTGGTCTCTATTCCCAGTTGGCAAGGCTGCAAGAACAAGGCCTGGCTAAATTCTGATAGGTATAGATGTAAAAATGATTAGGAAACTAGGAGAAGGAAAAATAAGACCACTAGGCTGGGGAAACAGTCGTCAGTTGATTAATGAGTGGCACCATGTCTATGGTGAAGAGTCATATGAATGTATATCGACTAATAAAAAACATCAATTTATCTTCAGCCAATCTAAGCCTTTCGATTTAATTGAGCTGGAACAGTTGCTTCAGTCAGTTGGGTGGAGTAGAAGGCCTCTTCGGCGTGTTCAGAAAGCATTGGACAATAGCTTGTTGAAGGTTGGTTTGTGGCAGCATGACCCTAGATTTCCTAGATTGATAGGCTTTGCAAGATGTACAGGTGACGGAGTCCTTCAGGCAACGGTATGGGATGTTGCTATTCACCCTGTCTATCAAGGCTTTGGCCTTGGCAAAGAGTTGATGTCGTATGTCATGAAAAGTCTTAAGATAATGAATATAGAGAGAGTTATTCTTTTTGCAGATCCAGGAGTCGTAAGTTTTTATAAAAGTCAAGGGTGGATGCTTGAGCCAAATGGCTATCGTTGTGCATTCTGGTACGCTAATTAAGATTTAATTCTTTGAAGCATCACTTAGTTGAATAGTATTTTTTTGCTAGAGTTTTTACATCGACTCCTTTCTCCCAAAGCATTCTTAGAATTGCATTCTCCAAAGAATTCAGAAATATATTGCTTTGATGATATTTACGACTACTTGTTCTAAGTGCCATGCCTATTCGTTTGAGCTTATATTGCTTGTTAAGTCGTTTTATCAGATCAAGATCTTCCATTATCTGAAGGCTTCTATAGCCACCAATCTTGAAATATAAATCTTTGCTTATTAGTAGACCTTGATCACCATAGGGCTTGTGAAAAAAATTGCTTCGTAATGCGACGCTTTTTTCTAACAAGAACCAACAAAGTCCTTTTCTATTGATCTTGAAATCGAAAAACCAGCCATGCTTTTTGTTTAATGGGTTTCGGATGATCTGGTTTATTGTTGATGGCCAGTCGCTACTAAGCCTACAATCCGCATGTAGAAAAAGAAGCCAATCTCCTGATGCTTTACAAGCACCTTTGTGAAGCTGATCTCCTCTATTGGCTTCTTTTGTCTTTAGGACTTGTGCGCCTCCAATTTCAGCAATAAAAGTACTTAAATCTAAACTGCTTCCGTCAACTATGAATAACTCGAATTGGTAAGGGCATAGGTTTATATCTGCTAGTAAAAGAGGAAGTCTCTCTGCTTCATTAAGAGTTGGGACAATAATACTTAGCTTTTTTTTAGGACTCATGAATGCCATGAAAACAAGTCTGCTTCAACATCAAGATCAGATCTCTTGACGATTGATTTATGTTTGAGACCTTCTAGATCTGCTCGCCTAAGTGTCTCTTTAAAAACAGAACTCGTACCCCAATTTATTCCGGTAAAAGGCCAAGATATTATTGGTGAAAGAATATTTTTTGAAAAAGCTATTAGCCAGTACCCACCATCTTTTGCAGGCCCTATTACTAAATCATTCCTTGCTAAATAATTAACAGCGGAATCTATGTCTGATTGGCATAGGCTGGGCACATCTGTACCTATAAGAATAGTATCTCTTGGTTCTGCTCTGCCAGCGCTGCTTTTCCTTTGAGCAAGGACTAATTGTCGCTTCATCTTAACCCCAAGATTTCCCAACCCTTGTGCACCTGCTTGACTAATCCCTTTACTCCTTGCCCAGGTTGCAATCTTTTTGTTCCCTATTCCATCTACAGCTAATTTGATATCTAATATTCCTTTCTCGCTTAGCTTTTTGGCTACAGCAATTGTGTGATTAGTTAACTGCCTTTGTATCCTTGCAGCTTTATAGGGCCCTATATCCTTGCTTAGCCTCGTTTTGCACCTCTTAGGTGCAGGCCATCGAGTCATTAAAACAAGAATAGGCTTACGCATTTTTAGAGACAAATGATTGCGCAAGTAAGCAATTTTGCATTTGCTTTGTTCTGAGGTTTGATAATTGAAATGTTTTTACAGTAATTTTTCTTTGCATGATGTATTTCTTTAATAAGCTTTTGAATGTACTAATCATAACCCTTTTCGCTTGAACACCTTTGTACGCCTTGATTAAAAACAAAGAGGGGATAATTTTCCGAATAATTTAAGATATGATTCTCTGATTAATTTCTGCTTAATCCTAAAACCACGTGTAGATTCAGCCTCTGATTAAAAAATTCTTGGCTAATGCGTGAAGAGTCATGGGCAGAGGTTCAGAGCTCGTTGAAAAAAAATCTAAGTAAGCCTTCTTATGAAACTTGGATTAGACCTACTCAATTTAGAAGTTTTGAGAATGGAGAGCTGACTTTAGTAGCTCCTAATAGTTTTTCAAGTGCTTGGTTAAGGAATAATTACTCTCAAACAATTCAAGAAACAGCCGAAAAAGTTTTTGGAGAACCAGTTACAGTAAATGTGAAAGTAAAAGAAATTACAGATAACTCTCCACAATCTCTGCATTCTCCTAATGCTGTTGAAACCTCCTTGAAGATTCCTTCTGACCCTATTAATAAATCAAAGGAAGCTTTGAGGTTGCCTAAAAAGACACGCTCCTTGCTTAATTTAAGATATGTTTTCAATCGATTTGTCGTAGGACCTAATAGTCGAATGGCACATGCTGCTGCAATGGCTGTAGCAGAATCCCCAGGACGTGAATTTAACCCTTTGTTTATTTGTGGAGGAGTTGGTTTAGGGAAAACTCATTTAATGCAAGCCATTGGGCATTACCGAATAGAAATTGATCCGGGAGCAAAGGTTTCTTATGTTTCAACTGAAACTTTCACTAATGATTTAATTCTTGCTATTAGGCAAGACAGAATGCAGTCTTTTAGAGATCGATATAGAGCTGCAGATTTGATACTTGTTGATGACATTCAATTTCTTGAAGGCAAGGAATACACTCAGGAGGAGTTCTTTCATACTTTTAATGCCTTGCATGATGCTGGAAGTCAGATTGTGCTTGCTAGTGATCGACCCCCTAGTCAGATTCCACGGCTTCAAGAACGATTGATGTCAAGATTTTCAATGGGATTAATAGCCGATGTTCAAGCGCCTGATTTGGAAACAAGAATGGCGATTTTGCAGAAGAAAGCTGAGCAAGAACAAGTGGGCTTGCCTAGAGACTTAATTCATTTTATAGCAGGACGTTTTACTTCTAATATCCGTGAATTAGAAGGTGCACTCACTAGAGCTATAGCTTTTGCTTCTATTACTGGTCTTCCTATGACAGTTGAATCTATAGCACCAATGCTAGATCCAAATAGTCAAGGCGTTGAGGTTACCCCTAGGCAGGTTATGGAGAAAGTCTCTGAAGTTTTTAACGTTACCCCTGAAGAAATGCAAAGTGCAAGTAGACGAAGACCAGTAAGCCAAGCAAGACAAGTAGGCATGTATTTGATGCGACAAGGCACTAATTTAAGTTTGCCAAGAATAGGTGACTCATTTGGTGGAAAGGATCACACTACGGTTATGTATGCAATTGAGCAAGTGGAAAAAAAATTATCTAGTGATCCTCAGATAGCTAGTCAAGTACAAAAGATTAGAGATCTGTTGCAGATAGATTCACGAACTAAAAAATGAGTTTTTTTGGCGCAGTATTTTAATTAGAGCTTTTAAGAAAACAAGATGGGTCTTGATCAAATCTATTTTGAATTGGGATTGAAGGACCTTCTGTAGTTCCATCAATTATAGCTGTTGCTTCTAATGCGATCCGTAATTTTCTCGCTGATAGTAGAGGCATGTCTCTAGGGACACAGATTCTATCTCTTAAATATCTTAATCCTAGTGCGCTGCCTTTTGTCGGTAAATAGGTCTCATTTAGAACCATTTTGCTTAGAGCCGCTCGTAATGGTTGGTCAAAATTTTCAGAACCTAAAGGATTAACGGCTTTTATTTGATCACGGTGTTTTAAAACTCTCATTAATGCAATTCCTGTATGAATGTTTTCCGCAAGAGGCTTAAAGGTTGTTTCGTCTTCACCAAGCCCTTCTCCACTATTGATTTTATTTGAAAGTAGATTTTGATTCGAATTTTCATCTATCCAGCATCCTCCCATTTGTGGTGGTAAATCATGAGAGTGAGTATGAAAATCTCCTTGAGTCCCTCTATATGCATCAAGCTTTTCAAGTGCTTTAAACCAGTGATCTATATTTGGAAAATCTTTACGAATTCTTACTCCTTTGTAGTAAGCCAGAGATGCATTCATCCTTTCTAAATAAGGAATGAAGACAATATCAGCACTGCCAGGGAATAATTCCATTGAATTGCTTCGAGAAGGGGCTAACCATGGGGAATTTGTTTTTGATAATTGGTCGTCTACTTCTTGAGCTATGACTTTGAATTGTTCTGCCCTTCTCGAGGCTTGCTTTTCCCAAAAGCTTGGTGGGCTACATAGCCAAATGCACCAAGCCCTAAAGAGTTTCCGTTCAAGTTTACGTAAATTTATGATTTCTGGATGCTCAAGGGGCATGCCTAAAGGCCCAAAGACCTTCTCTAGATTTAAAAGTATTTGGTCGCTTTCAGTTATAAGCTTCTTATCCAGTTCGATGGCAGGGAAAATACCGGACGGTACTTTTTCTAAGTACCAACTTTCCTTTTTCCCATAGCATCTCATTGTCACTTTCCTTACTTCATAAGGAATCCTTTTCCACTCAAGCCATAACCAAACCTTTTGACAATATGGACACCACGCATGCTTATCTCTATAAAGGACTACTCTTATAGAAGACTTCTCTTGATTAAAAAGTCTTATATAAGAATATGAGTTGTTAGGCCCATTAATCAGGTCCTCTTGCTCTGAAGAAAATTTCTCTAATTCTTCCCAACTAAGAGCTTCGCTGGCTTCTTTCATGGTAATTATGGAGAATAAGTAATGAGTTAACGGTAGGCTTTTCTTGGAAAACCATTCTTTTGATTTGATTGTATTAGGTGCAGGCTCTGGCGGATTGGCTGCGGCTAAAAGAGCCGCCAGTCATGGTGCCCGAGTTGCAATTATAGAGGGTGATCGTGTTGGAGGGACCTGTGTCATAAGAGGTTGTGTCCCTAAAAAACTATTGGTATATGGATCTCAGTATGGGGAATATCTAAAGCATGCCCCCAGCTTTGGTGTAGACATATCTGAGGCTAAAATAAATACAGCAACTTTACTAGGGAATATTCGGAGCGAAGTTGACCGTTTGAATAAATTGCACATTGATTTACTTGCTAAAGCTAATGTTGAACTTATTAAAGGATGGGGATACATCTCTAACCCGAATTTGGTTTCAGTTAAAGTTGCAAATGGCGTTTCACCTCTTGAATTGGCAGCTAAAAATATTCTTATAGCTGTAGGAGGACGGCCTCAACGCCTTGATATTCCTGGATCTTCTTTAGCTTGGGTTAGTGATGATGTATTTATGCAAAAAAGTTTTCCTGAAAAAGTTGTTGTAATTGGAGCAGGTTTTATTGCTTGTGAATTTGCTTGTATTCTAAATGGCTTAGGAGTTGAAGTCACTCAACTGGTTCGAGGGAATAAGTTGCTTAAGGGTTTTGATAGAGAAATTGTCTCAACATTGCAAGAAATGATGCTTTCAAAAGGGATTAATATTCACTTTGCTACTAATGTCACTGCCTTAAAAGGTGAAATTGGTAACCTGACTTTATCTACAAGTAAAGGTAAGAATATTAAGTCTGGAGCAGTCCTTTTTGCTATTGGAAGAAAGCCATTCCTTGAAGGCTTAGACTTAACCGGGATGAATCTGGTTGCTGACAATAAAATCTTAGTAGATAAACATCATAGAACTAATGTTAGTAGTATATTTGCTGTTGGAGATGTTACTAATCGGATTAACTTGACTCCCGTAGCTATTGAAGAAGGAAGGGTTCTTGCTGATAATCTTTTTGCTGGGAAGAATAGACATGTGAATTATGACTTTGTTCCGAAGGCGGTTTTTTCACAGCCTGAGCTTGCTTTTGTTGGAATTACAGAAGAAGAAGCTTTGGATAAGTATGGAGAGGATAATATTGTTGTTTTTAGATCAAAATTTAGACCCATGTCTCAGATGTTGCCTAAGTCGACAGAGATATGTTTGTTGAAATTAATAGTGGATAGAAAAACAAGCAAAATAATTGGTTGTCATATGATCGGAGAACACGCGTCAGAGATAATTCAAATGGCAGCTGTTTCTATTCAAATGGGAGCAAAGAAATCGGATTTTGATAAAACAATGGCTCTTCATCCAACTATTGCTGAAGAGTTTGTGACCATGGCATAATCTCACACCTTTCCCCAACCATGCCAACTATAAAAAATTAGCTTTTCTTAGATTCCTCCAATAATTAGCAGTTTTAAACATTACTAAAATCAATATAATTGGTAAGACGATAACTAGACTAATAAAGCGAAATTTCGCTTGAAATATTGGAACACTGTATGGGATAATTTGATCTAATAAATATAATATATATAGTATCAAAAGAATTACTCCTTCAGATCTACTTATTTTGCCCTTTGTCCAAAAGATGGGCATACAAGCTAAAACTGAAAGGATCATGATTGGAAAATCACGTTGAATCAATATTTCTTCGACGACCAGACCTTTGCTTCCTGAAAATAGAGCACAGCTGCCAAGAACTAGTAATTGATTAAGTAGGCTGCTGCCAACAACATTACCAATTGCTAAATCTGTTTTGCCTCGGAGTGAGGCGACTAAAGAAGTAATTAACTCTGGCATAGACGTGCCAGCAGAAATAATTGTTAGTCCTATTAGTGTTTCACTCCATTCATATGAATTAGCTAGAGACTTGGCTCCATTAATTAAAAGATTAGAGCCAAACCCAAGTATTATTATACCGATGATGATTTTCCCAGTAGCAATTAACCATTTTTTAGATTCAGATTTGATATAAATTACTGGTTCAGCATCTTTAATCCCTTGAGGCTCCTCTCTTGCGGTTCTAATTTCCCAGATAGTGTTAATTCCAAGTGCAACCAGTAAGGCAAGCCCAGACTGCCAAGTGAAATTACCGGAAGACGCCATTCCCCACACAGCCACTGAAACTGCAAGTAAGACTGGTACATCTCTTTTGACTAGACGACTCTCGACCTTAAGCGGCACTATTAGAGCGCTGCTACCAAGAACAACCAATACGTTGAATATGTTGCTGCCGACAACATTCCCCACCGCAATGGCATCTGAGCCTTTAAAGAAGGAGCCAACACTTACAAATAATTCTGGCGCACTTGTGCCAAGAGAAACTACAGTTAAACCAATTACAAGTTGAGGGATTCCTAATATAATTGCAAGAGTTGCAGAACCTTGCACGAAGAACTCACCGCCAAGGAAAAGAGTAATTATTCCAATAATTATTTCTAAAGATGACTTTATTAACATTGCTGACATGAGTGGGATGATTTGGGTAATGTGTTGCGTTTGGCCTAGAAATTTAATCCAATCATAATATTCAGGTTATTTTAAGGGTAATGGTATTTGCCGTTTAGATTAATTTACAGTTTCCTCCTTTGCATTTGTCCTCAGAACGGATCACATTACGTCAACCAGACGATTGGCATTTGCATCTTAGAGATGGGGCGATCTTAGATGCAGTAGTGACTCCGACTGCAAGAGTGTTTAGACGTGCTGTTGTAATGCCAAATCTTCAGCCGCCAATTTCAAGTTGCGAATCTGCAATGAATTATAGGCAAAGGATTATAAAAGCAATACCTAAAGGACTTGCTTTCACGCCTCTTATGACTGTATATCTTACAGATGACCTCCCTTCTGATGTATTGAGAAAGGGTTGTAGTGAAGGTATATTTGTAGGAGCAAAATTGTACCCTGCAAATTCAACCACTAATTCATCTGCTGGCGTAACAAAGTTGGAAAATATCTACTATCTTTTTGAGACAATGGAGGAAATCGGACTGCCATTGTTAATTCATGGCGAAGTAACTGATCCTGATGTAGATGTTTTTGACCGAGAAGCTGTTTTTATTGAACGTCATCTTAATCCGTTGCTTGAGAAGTTCCCTTCTATGCGCGTAGTCCTAGAGCACATAACAACAGAGGAGGCTGTTCAATATATTCAAGAAAATCAAGCAAATTTAGCTGCCACAATCACCCCTCATCATTTGCATATAAATCGAAATGCTCTCTTCCTGGAGGGATTAAGAAGTGATTTTTATTGTTTACCTGTTGCAAAAAGAGAGAATCATCGGCTTGCATTGAGACGCGCTGCCACCAGTGGAGAGCCTTGCTTCTTTCTTGGTACTGATTCGGCTCCTCACATTCGAGAATTTAAAGAGAGTTCCTGTGGTTGTGCTGGGATTTTCAATGCAATGAATGCAATTGAAAGCTATGCGCAGGCTTTTGACGAAGAAGGTGCACTTGATAAACTAGAGTCCTTTGCAAGTGAATTTGGACCTGCTTTTTATGGATTACCAGTTAATGAAAAAAGAATAACTTTGATAAGAAAACCACATATTGTTCCTTCTCGCTTTGAAATTAGCAATAAAGATACTTCTGAAAACTATATAGTCCCATTTCATGCGGGAGAAAAATTAAATTGGTCATTTGAACCATCTAATGTGAATTAAGGATATGCCTTCTATATAAGCCTGTTCCTATTCTAGGCTTTAAATTCTATTGAACTCTTTAAAAGCATTGGTATGACATTCACCTGCTTAACTATAAGCATGTCAGAATAAGTGGTTAATTTGCAGAATTTTCTTTTGGATCGACGTATGATAAGTAATGAGTCCTTTCACCTCTAGGTTCAAGCTTTGCGAGTGTGGTGGAATTGGTAGACACACAGGACTTAAAATCCTGAGACCAGCAATGGTCGTGAGGGTTCAAGTCCCTCCACTCGCATCAATTTATGATATGAACAGAATAATTTTTAGATATATGGGATTTTATCAATATGCCTTTGGAAGACCAAACTCTCTAATTGAGGGATATTAATTCTAACTTAGAAAAAGCAGCTTCAATCTTTAAAAGATGTTCAGTTGGTATTGGGCACGAAAAAAATTTAGACTCCTTTGTAAGTTAATAGGTGGACTTTATATAATTGGTTAGAACTTAGATCTTAAAGGGTTTGGGAATTAAGAGATTGATTGACGCTGTTAAGTTAAAAATGTTTAGTTGGAAATCTTAAGCCGATATGATTAATCTGATATTAGAATTAAATGTATATCCTTCAGGGAGCAAGCCTTTTAATGGAGAACGAAGTATTGAATAATTCTTTCCTTGTAATAGTCACATACTTCGTATTGGGCTCTATCTATTTGGTGGCAGTTCCGATTTTTCTTTACTTCTGGATGAATGCGAGATGGAATTTCATGGGTAAGTATGAAAGACTATTTATTTATAGTTTGGTTTTTCTTTTTTTTCCAGGAATGATTTTGTTTTCCCCTTTGCTTAATCTTCGTATGAATGGACAAGGAGATTTATAAAGATTGACTAAAGCTAATGTTATTCAATTAGGATTATTTCTTTTTGTACTTGGAGGTTTAGGTTATGGAGTATTTCTCCTAGCCGGTCTAGAAGGAAGCAAAGCTGGTATAGCTTCGGAATCTGTGATTATATTTCTTTTGATCGTATGGATTTCCTCTTATTTTTATAGAGTTGTTACTGGCAATATGACTTTCATGGAGCAACGTAAACGTTACAACGATGAATACAAGCTGATTACTGATAGAGAATTGCAAGATAAATTTGATTCAATGTCTAACGAACAGAAGAGTGATTTAATTAAAGAGC
The DNA here is from genome assembly GCF_000760215.1 of Prochlorococcus sp. MIT 0603. NCBI lineage: Bacteria > Bacillati > Cyanobacteriota > Cyanophyceae > Synechococcales > Prochlorococcaceae > Prochlorococcus > Prochlorococcus sp. MIT 0603. The sequence goes on from NZ_JNAW01000002.1 coordinate 186,118, forward strand.
TTGAAAAAGATAACAATGATAATGGAGCAACACTTTAAATAGAAGCTAATCTTTTAAAACTCTTCAATGCATTTGATCAGAAAAAATCAACTATCACTCTATGAAGAACTCTGCTATTGCTGAATGTTTTATTCAATCAAAGAAACAAGGTCGTATTGCATTAATGCCTTTTATAATGGCAGGCGATCCTGATTTGAATACATCTGCACAGATATTATTAAAACTTCAAGAGAAAGGAGCAGACATTATTGAATTAGGTATTCCATATAGTGACCCACTTGCTGATGGGCCAATAATACAGTTAGCAGCATCACGTGCACTTTCTTCTGGAACTTCTCCAAAAGCTGTTTTAGAAATGTTGTCTAATTTAAAGGGCAGATTAAATATTCCTATAATACTTTTTACTTATAGCAATCCATTGCTTAATTATGGTATGGAGTCTTTTTGTGAGCTAGCGTCTAATGCTGGCGCCTCTGGACTAGTTGTTCCAGATTTACCACTTGAAGAGGCTAAAAAATTATCTTTAATTGCTGTAAAAAAAGGATTGGATTTAGTTCTCTTGGTTGCACCTACTACACCTTCAGATCGCATGAAAAAAATCTCTGAAAGTAGTAGTGGTTTTACCTATCTTGTAAGCGTAACTGGAGTCACAGGAGAACGCACTGTAATAGAAGATCGTGTTAAGTTGCTAGTTAATAAACTGAAGAAAATACATTCGAATCCTGTTGCTGTTGGGTTTGGTATTTCAGAGCCTAAGCACGTAAGTCAAGTTAGAGAATGGGGTGCTGATGGTGCAATAATTGGGAGTGCTCTAGTGAAAAGGATTAGCAAAGCATCTAAAGAGAATGCTGTAGAAGAAGCAGGGAAATTTTGTAGTGAACTTCGTAAAGCAGCTGGTTACTGATCGTTTGATGTGGAATATATTAGTTGGTTAATTAAGTAAATAAAAAAGCCCCAGATTTATTCTGAGGCTTAAGATTAATAAATTAAAAGAAATAAGTATTCTCTAAAAATCAAGTTAAATATTAATTCTTTTAGTCGTCAGAATCTTCTGCTCCAGCAGGAACAAGTCTGATTTGCTTGCGACCTAATTTAATTTCAAATTCATCGCCAGCTTTGAGATCTAGTAAAGCTGTATATGCTTTACCAATTAATAGATTTCCGTTGCCTTGAACAGTTGCAACATAGCTAAGCTTTCTACCACCTTTTCCAATTCCTGCTACACCAGTTGCTCCTAGGCTTACACCTTTAGCTTCTAGCAGAGCTTCATAAAAAGCAGTGAAGTTTAGTCTTTCACCACCATCCTTCTTGTTGGATACATATCCACATGCACGAACAAGATCTGATTTACTGACATCACCAAGTTCTTTGACTTTAGTGAGCAGGTCGCTACCTGTTAGCATAGTTAAGTAATAAATTGATCTACTTAAATAACATAGCAATTAGTATGCCAATTGTGCAATCATTTAAGTGTAATTTTCATTTAATTGTTTAATCTCTGATTCTAATGGAGAAATTTGTTCTGATTGGTACTTACTGTGAAAATGCTATTCAAAAGCGCAACCCTTTTCGCGAAGAACATCTCTATAGACTAAATAAACTCAAGGAAGAAGGGATACTGATAACCTTAGGTCCTACAAAATGTACTAGATATGTATTTGGAATTTTTGAAGCTTCAAGTATTGAAGATGTAAAGAAACTTTTAAAAGATGACGTTTATTGGAAAGAAGGAATATGGACTTCGTTAGATGTCTATCCTTGGATCCAAGCTTTCTGAGCTTGTAGCAATATCCAATTTGCAACAATTTCATCTCCATTTTCACCAAGAACTTCTTTATATCCACTCATACTTCCTATACCTTCTCTTGCAATTTTTGCAATTTCCTCTGTAGTATCTAGTCCATTACGATGTAAGTCTTTTAACTTTAAGGTTTTGTTTCTTCTAATGATATTTCCACCTTTTATATGACAACCTGAACAATTTTTAATAAAGAGATGCTCTCCTTTAGATTCATTTTGAGCGAAGACTTTGGTTGGAAGCGTTAAAAATGATGAAACGAGAGCTGTAATTAAAATACCAAGCTTAAAGAAAGTCAAAAATTGATCAAAATGAACCTTTAATTGTCTTTTAAAGTTCACAAAACAAACACTACTAGATCTCATCTAAGTATTACAGTCTTCCTTGATTTCTTCTAATAGCAGGTCAAGTTGACCGAAAGGATCCTCTGCTTTCTTCTCTTCTTCATTAGTTGAATTGCTTTCAGACCATCTTTGTTCTATATCGCATAAGACGCCTGCAAGTTCAGCTAATCCTCCAGATCTATATTTTTCTTTAAGCACTTCCATTAGAGCGGGCATTCTATCGGAACCTGCTTTGAGAATTATCCGAAGATCTTTTTGAGTTTTTCCTTTCTGCTTAAGCCAATCTTTAATTAAAAGCGAGATTTCTTTTTCAATATTTTGATTCCATTTTTCCATAGTTATTTAAAGAGGGAACCAAGTGTCAAGTTTTCTACGTGCTCTATTGCGAATCTCAGGGGTCATGTGTTGGCTCCATAGACTAATTACTGCAGTAATTGCAACAAGATCATCACTGAAACCTGCAACTGGAATGAAATCTGGCATCAAATCGATAGGCATAATTAAATATGTTAGTGCCGCAATTAAAGAAACTCTTGCTTGGGGGGGAGTTGAAGTATCTAAGAGCATTTCAAATGCCTCTAGTGCTGGTTTGGCCAAAGTCCTACCAGCTCTTAATAGAACTTTTTTAAATATCCCTTCATCAATAACAGAACTATCAATGACTTCTGTGTCATAAACTTTTTGTTCTTCAGTGTTGTTATTGGTCATATTTATTAGATGTGATTTATAGAAAAATGATTTTGTAAAATAGCTTCTTCATTCATCTTGTAAGCTAACCTCAACCAAGCCATTTTGGATCCCTGTTTTTCGAAGCTTCCTGAGAGCTCTGTGAACTACTTGTCTGCAATATTCCCTGCTACATTTCATATGTTGTGCTACTTCTGCAAGAGTTCTCCATTTATTTGTTCCATCAAGTCCAAAACGTAAGCTAACAATTGTTCTCTCTTTATTAGTTAGATTTGCTTCTCTAAGTAATGACCATGCTGAGTCATTGCGTTCAGCCAACTCTGCAAGTTCCATTGGAGGCGCTTCTTCGCTTGGCAAGATATCCCCTAACTCTGAAGGTTCTGATTTGGATTGTATTGCTCCTTGCAGGCTTACAGTGATACTTCTAAGTTCACATTCAAGTAGTTCACCTAAATCTTCTTGAGAGATGTTTAACTTATTTGCCAATTGTTCTAAAGAGGGTGTGCTACCACTTTCTTGCATTAATTGTGATTTTGCGGATCTAAGCTTTGTTAATTTCTCATTTATATTTACAGGGATTCTAATAGTTCGACTTTGTGTTGATAAGGCTCTGTTTAGCCCTTGCCTAATCCACCAGTATGCATAAGTAGAGAAACGATGTCCTCTCTTGGGATCATATTTCTCTACTGCTCGTGTTAATCCTAGTGTTCCTTCTTGAATGAGATCTAGTAGTTCAAGCCCTTTCCCTTGATATTTCTTAGCTAAATTAACTACTAGTCTGAGGTTTGCCGTAATCATATGGTTTTTAGCTTTTTCACCTTCTTGGATTGCTTTTTTCTCAGATTCGGTGAAATTCTGGTTATTTGTATTTTGGGTTGATGTTTTGCTTCTTTCCATTAGAGATACCATTGCTTGTACCTTTCTCCCCATGGTGAGCTCTTCTTCTGGTGTAAGTAGTGGGTGACGCCCTATCTCCCCAAGAAAATCACTTAAAGAACTCACGATTTAAAACTCCTTATCATTTATGTGAAATCAGTTTGAAATTTGAAAGTATTAACTTTCGATTAATGCAGCCAAGATTCTTGATTTCATTTTAGATTGTAAATAGTGTATTTATTCTGAATATTTCTCAATATCTAGCCACTTTTTTATGCAAGTTATTACAGAAATGACATCTTTCTTCTCCGCCTATCTCGTAGTATTTATGAAATACGCTCGTAAACACTTTGATTGACAAATCGATTCTGAATAGTGCACTAGTTGCATACTTGCATTATTTATGCATTATTCTCTGTTTTGGTGCTTTGCTTTTTGAGAGATTACGTTTAAAAGTTGATCTGAATAGAGAAGAAGCTATATCCATAATTTTGGCAGATATTATTTATGGGCTGGCTGGGGTTATGCTTATAGTGACAGGCATTCTTAGGGTTAAATTTTTTGGACAAGGGCCAGAGTTTTATACTGAAAATCCCTTGTTTTGGTTCAAAATAGCTTCTTATATTTCTGTTGGATTGCTCTCCCTTTACCCAACTATTACCTATATTTTGTGGGCAATTCCTATAAGTAAAAATAAGCTCCCAACTCTTACAGATAATTTATTAGCAAGGTTTCGCTTAATAATAAATATAGAAATTATTGGATTTTCTTTAATTCCATTAATGGCTACTCTAATGGCTCGAGGAGTTGGATTAGCTACATCTTAATGTCTTTAGATTGCAGGAATTAGTTATTTTTTCTGAGAGTTATTTCTTTTGGAATTTCTCCTGCTATCAAGTACTTCTAATACATCTCTCCAGTCTACGTTGTGGTATCTGAGAGCAACTTGTAGGTGGAAAATTAGATCAGCAGCTTCATTTGCAATGGATTTGGGATCATTATCTTTGCATGCCATTACAAATTCTGATCCTTCTTCTCCAATTTTTTTGAGGATTCTATTCTCACCACTTTCTAAAAGACTATTTGTATAACTTCCAGGTTGAGGGTTGTTGGACCTTTCTTTGATTGTTTGAAAGAGTTCACTACAGGAGTTTGTTAAGGGTGGAAGAAAAGTGGGTTTATCACTTCCCAAAGAAGAATCTTTACCAAAATCCTTGAAAAAACAGCTTCTTGCTCCTTCATGACAAGCAATGGAACCAACTTGCTCAATAGAAAAAATTATTGCATCCGAATCACAATCATATCTAATACTTTTAAGTTTTTGAAAATGCCCACTGGTTTCACCCTTATGCCAAAGCTTTTGCCTTGATCTGCTCCAGTAATGGATTTCGCCTGTCTTTAATGTTTCCTTTAAAGCTGTTTTGTTAACCCATGCCATCATTAATATTGCCCCATCAAGGTAATCTTGAGCAATTGCTGGTATAAGCCCTTTTTCGTTAAAACGAAGTGTTTCTATGATTTCTTGGCTCAGTTGCGTCATATCCTTAATTGATGAAAGAAAATTTAATTGCAATGATGTGGGTAGTGTATTCCCTCAAATATGAAGTAGATGCCTGATCAAACTACTGGTTTTAGCTGTAGCAAGCATTTTGAAGGATTCCCTTGTTGTCATAGGCAATGGAGGCACTCTGGCCATTGTAGTTTTGTTCATGGATATAGTAGAAAGTTTACTTTTTGGTTTAGAGCAAATGCCTTGGATCAACATGGATTTGTGGTTGATTTTTCAAGCCTTTATTTGCTAGAGCAAAAATTGAAAGATCATTTTGATCATACTTTTCTTGTTAACAAAGACGACCCTATGCTTCCACAATGGCAAAAATTACATGATGCGAAAGCTTTAGATCTTCGAATAATGGAAAATGTAGGAATGGAATCAACAGCAAAGATTATTTGGGAATGGGCAAACTTGATTTTATTAGAAAGGGACTCTGGGAGAACTTGTTGCTTTAGAGCACAAGCAAGCGAGAACGATTTCAATTCTGCTTGTTTTGAATTGGTTCCCGATTGGTTTAGGTTTACTTAAACTACAATCGACTCCCACAATCAGCAATATTATTTAAGTCTCATTTGATTATTTTGGTAGAGACCAAGGGTTAATGCCTAGCTTGGCTCCAATTTTATGAGCACAAGCAAAACCACTAAAAGCCACTGCATTTAAACCTTGACCAGGGAAGCAAGAGTCGCCTACACAGTAGAGACTTTCTATGGCTGTACTATTAAAAGGCATTGGCAACAAACCAGGGAGGCGCATTGCAGGGATCGGACCATAACTGCCATTGTGACGACCAAGGAATCGACGATGGCTTCTTGGTGTTCCAATCTCTTGATGAGTGATTAGCTCCTTCACTCCTGGAAAAACTTGTTCGATTTTTGTTATTAGACGATCACAGGCAAGAGCTTTTTTCTTTGCATAAGTTGGTGGATCAAGCCTTTTCCATTCAGCCATGGAGGAAGGAGTAAAGGCATGGATGATGTGATGTCCCTTAGGCGCTAGTGATTTATCTAATAGCGTTGGAATTGAGATGAAAACTACACCTTGTTCTGATTCCATCTTTTCCCATTCGTTAAGTATTAAATGGTGGCAGTGTGACCCTTTAGGGATGCAATCTTCTTTAACCCCTAGATGGATCGATAAGAAGGATGGAGAGGGCTTGTAACGATTCCTCCATTTTTTTTCAGGTTGTGGGGTGTATTCTTCTTCCACAAGAGGTTCTTTAACCCCTTCTCCTCCAAAGGTATCCCACCTTGTGGCATTAGACACTATTATATTAGATTGAAGTTCTTCTCCTGTTGAGAGCTTTACTCCAACAGCTTTCTTTCCTTCTAAAATAACTTTAGTAACTCTGGCTTTATATAAGATCTTGCCCCCATTTGCTTCTAGCCCTTTGACTAGCGTCTCTGCGATAACACCAACACCTCCTTTGGGGTAGTTAATTCCTCCTGCATGACGGTCTGAGAAGACCATGCCACCATTGATCATTGGGGTTTTTTTTGCTGGCATTACTGACCAACAGAAGCATTCTAAGTCTATAAAACTTAATAGCTTTTGATCTGTTATGTATTTACGTGCAACTTCCCCAACATTAAAAGGCAACCACCTTGCTAATCCTAAACATGACAATGGTGCTTTAAAGAAGACCTTGGCTAAATATGCGGGATCTTCGATTGATAATAAAGGCATTGAGTCAAGACAGTTAAAGACTTGCCAACAGACTTTGTAAAAAGCTTTTATTCCTTTCTCTTCATGTGGAAAATGAGAGACTAAGTGCGAAATGAATTGATCATAGTCTCTATCAACTGTAATATCATCTCCTTCTGGTAGGTGATAAGTTAGTTGAGTAGGGTCTGGTATGGTTTCACACCTTTGTCCTACGTCGGCAAGAGCTCTTGTTAGGAGGTTTGTATAACCTTTCTCTCCGAATCCAAATATCATAGAGGCTCCAACGTCAAACTTATAACCATTTCTATTAAATGCACCACTGCTTCCTCCTGGAATGGTGTATCTCTCAAGAACTAAAACTCTTGCTCCTTTTGCCGCTAGCTGGGTCGCAGTAACCAAGCCTCCTATCCCTGAACCAATTACTATTACGTCCCATAAGGACTCTTTGTGCTTAAAAGTTTTCTCTCTAGAGTTCATTGTCTTAGGGGCTCCATGCTAGTCCTAATGGTTTTTGTTGCTGTTTGAATGCTCTTAATGGCTTCTAATGATCTATCACGATAAGCCCTATGTCGTGACTGTTTGTCACGTATCCGTTTATCTAGTTTTGGCAAAAGACCAAAATTTGGAGGCATTGGTTGGAAATTGTTTTTATTAGTTAATTCCTTATCCCATTGCGAGGTGCTTATGAAATCTATTAACGCACCTATCATTGTTGTTTTGGGAAGTATTATAGGGTCACAATGCATTGCTAATAGAGCTGCATTAGTTCCTGCCAGCCATCCTCCTGCTATAGCGGCTGAATAGCCTTCTGTACCAGTAATTTGACCTGCAGCAAGGAGAGAAGATCTTTTCTTGAATTGAAGCGTTGGATTCAAAAGCTTTGGTGATTCAATAAATGTATTCCTATGCATAACTCCAAAACGAACAAACTCTGCCTTGTGCAAGCCAGGAATTAATTGAAGAATTCTTCTTTGTTCTTTCCATTTTAGATTTGTTTGGAATCCTACTAAGTTCCAGAGTCTTCCTTCTTTGTCTTCTTGCCGAAGTTGGACTATGGCATAAGCTCTTTTTATTTTTCTTAGTTCACGATCATTTAAATCCCCCCATCTTGGGTCCCATAGCCCAATTGGCTTGAGTGGACCATATCGCATGGTGTCTTCACCTCTACGAGCAAGTTCTTCAATTGGAAGACAACCCTCAAAAAAGATCGCAGATCCTTTTTCAAAATCTTTTAGTTCTGATTGCTCAGCGTTAATGAGAGCAGATCTAAATGCAATATATTGCTCTTTATTCATTGGGCAATTTATATAATCAGCATCACCTTTGTCATACCTGCTTGCTCTAAAAGCTATCGATAGATCGATGCTTTCCCCATCAATAATTGGGCTGGAAGCATCGAAGAAGTGACATTGTTCAACACCTGTGAATTTGTTAATGTCCGTTGCTAATAAATCACTGGTAAGCGGTCCAGAAGCTATAACAGCTATCTGCTCGGTTGAAGGTAATACTTTGATCTCATTCCTTTCGATAGTTATTAGTGGATGAGAAGATAACTTCTCAGTTATAAAGTGGCTAAATTTACCTCTATCAACAGCTAAAGCTCCTCCTGCGGGAATTGAATGCTGATCTGCCGTTTGGATGATAAAGGAATTAAGAATCCTTAGTTCTTCCTTTAGAAGACCTGATGAGCGATCATTGCTAAGCGATCCAAAACTATTGCTGCAAACTAATTCTGCAAAGTTGCTTGAATGATGTGCCGGAGATCTCTTGAAAGGTCTCATTTCTATTAATTTGACAGATAACCCTGCACTGGCTATCTGCCAAGCAGCTTCAGCTCCTGCCAAACCTGCACCAATTACTAATAAAGGGGTTGATGGCTTCAAGAAATTAACTCTTAGAAACTATCAAGCTTCTAGAACGTAGAAGGAAATTCAGAAAGGGTTATTATCGCCAAATTGACGATTCCATTGCTCTCTAGCAGGTTTTTGTATGTTAAAAGTTACCCATCCAATCGCAGCAAGGATAGGCAGAGTTATAACTAAAATGTTGAGGAGCATAGGGATATAGGGGATTTGATGGTGATCCTACAGAATAGTGGGCGCAATTTGCTAGTTAGTAAAGCAATTCGACTAATAAGCCTCGGACAAGTCTCATTATTTCTTCTTCATAATCGGACTATTTTGAATATAATCATTTTTCATATGAAGATTGTCACGTGACAACTTTCCTATGGAGCTTTAAGGTTCATGAGTGTGGGTCGCTAGCTCAGCGGTAGAGCATCCGGCTTTTAACCGGCTGGTCCTGAGTTCGAATCTCAGGCGACCCATTTTGTCCCAGAAAATTTCTAAGAAATGAGAATCTGCCTGCCAAGGCTTTTGGCTGTTTATATGGCTTCTTTTTTTTTCTTAGATATTTCTTCTGGGCATTCTGGCCTTAATCGTTTTACAGAAATTGATTCTTTTAATAATTGGATAATTGAGCAGAAATTTGATTCTGAAACGAAAAAGGTGGTGTGTAGGGCGTCAATGAAGGGAGATGGAACCTGGTTTGCAGCAAAGATCAGACTAAATAAGAATGATGAAGTTCTCTTGCCCCATGGAGATTCAAAGCATAAAGAAATAGAACTTGATGATTTGGAGCATGTTCGATCACTGTTGCGAAAGTGTCGAGCTAGTCTTCTGTATTTGCTCCCTTAAGGCTTCTTTTGGTGATTCAGATTTGTTTTGATATAGACATAAAGACTCGCCTGTTGAGGGGATGATTTGTTGGATTAGAAATATCCTTTCAGGATTTGAAAATGAAGTTCGCTGCTATTGGGCTCGCTATCTCAGCAAATGTCTCCCTCTATTTTTGGCTTTTAGTGAACAACCCTCTCCCTTAATGGCTTTATGCTTATTGGTATGAGGTCGTATTTGCTTGAAATCTCCTAGTCCTAACTTTTTTACAAATTGCCTAGAATTCTTTAACAGATTTATTATTTCTTTAAGTATTAATAAAGGAGATGTCAGAGAGCAACTTTTTAGGTTGATATGGCACTTTTAGACTCATCCTGAAAGAGATGAACATAGAAATAGATCCAATGCCTAAGAAGTCTTCAACTCTTTCAAAAGTAAATCGTCCTTGGCTCTTACGTTGGTCTGAGGAGGAGAGTGTTTTAGCTGTAATACCCAAATCAAAGACCAAGCGGCTTGCTAAACAAGCTCAATTAGCCAATATTGACGCAGAAAAAGCAGTTAACAGAGCTTATCAGCAGGAACTTCTCAGAGCCAAAGCAATCAGTGAGGCAATGTTTAAATCAGGAAAGGCTGTTAGATATTCTCTTGCAAGTTCAGCTAGGCAAATCGTTTTGAGATTATCAGTAGCCCAAAGAAAAATAAAGGGATGGTTCGATTCTTAATATCTTCTTGCGACCCAATAAAGACTTATTCTTTAAGTAAAATATTAGTTTAATGTGTATCTTATCTCTAAGATGACTTTGCTATATATTGAAGGAGATAAATAACTTTGTATTTTATTTTTTGTTAGAAATGCAACTTTATGTAGTTACCTGGAAGTTTCAATCTTCTGAATATCAAACCTTTGCAGCAGATGCTTTGATTAAATATGTGGACAGCGGTGATTCAGAAAATCAAGTAGAAGGTTATGAAAGAATTGCTTGGGTACATACTCCCCAAGATGGAACTGGAACTATAATTTGCAAGGCTGAGAGTGCAGCTGTTTTATACAGAGTTTTTGGAGCATGGAGGGAGAAATTCGGAATGTCATGGGACTATAAACCAGGCCTTTCTACAGAGGAACTTATAACTTTACTTAAGAAGGAAAGTTGAACTAATTTATTTTTTTCCAGGTTAAATGGAAATTAAAAATATATATGAGTTCTTTTATTTAAGACTATTTTGATGATTATTTATTTTTTGGTTAGAACTGTATATCAAAACATTATCGACGACGCTTTTGTCTGTTCTTTAGACGCTGCTTCCTTTTGTATTTTTCAACAGGAGTTTCGTGATGGCGTATACGCTTTAACTCATTAAATATCCCTGCTTTTGATACCTCTCTTTTGAATCTACGTAAAGCAGATTCGACGCCTTCGTTTTCTCCAACTATTACTTGAGTCAAAGTGAATTTAATTAATGTTCCATCCTAACAGGTGATTATCGAAAATATTGGATTTTTTGAAGATTAATTGAGCATTTTAGAGGTTTGTATCGAAAATTTGTTTCGACTCTAAAAAAGCCATCTTTTATGGCTACTCGTTAACAGGAAAAGCTTTGGGACACATTATTCATTTGATCTCAATAACTTTGGAATCAATTCCTAAGCTTTTCCTATGGCTTTTTAGAGCACTTGTCAGATTTTCAAAATCAATTAACTTCAAATTCTTTATTTATTCCCCTTAATCGTTTAGACAAGAAATGTCAGAACCTTATGGACTCCTCACAATATTTTATTTGGTTCTGATAGCTGGGAGTCTTTGTGATCTACCAAGACTCCCTAAATATTTCTGTTGATGCCTGAAGCTTTAAGAATATCTTTGATTGCTTTAAGGACTTGCTTGATCTAGTAATAAATTTGAGTACTTGCGTTTAAAATTACTTTTAGATACTAGGACTCACAACCATGACTTTTCAAGATAAGGCAATGATTGGCGCGTTAGTATTTTTTGCCTTATCTGGTATCTACTATGTATGGCTGTGGTTTAGTGGATTTATTAGGGAAAGTAATTCAGAAGGCATTAAGCAGCCTTGGGAATAGCAAGGCTTGATTAGAGCTTTATTATTAAGAGCAGCTAACATGACCATATTCAATTTCCTTTTAACTTTTCTCATAGCAATTTCCCCACCTTCTAGCTTTGAATGTGATGGGGATACACTTACCGCAACTATTAGGAATAATCTCAATGGAGATTTTGCAGTTGTTCATGATCTTCAGTTAATTGATGAAGGTGCCTTTGTAGTTCTTGAATGGAAAAAAATAAGCCTTATGCTTCCGGTATCTTTTCAAAAGGGGGAAATTAGTTTTAGCGATAAAAAGTGGTTGTGGAGTTACCAGGATAATCAAAACGGTCTTCATGAAGAGACACCAAGATTTGCCCAACGTCTTTCGGATGGTTCAGTTATTGAGCATAAATGTAAGTTTAATAATGAACTCTACTAATAGGGTGCGCATGCAAATAAGCAATGTTTCCCTTTAAGCCTTTAAAATGACTTTATATTTATCTATTAATTATTTACCTGTTATCAACGAAACATTAATTTGTTTCCACTTCCTGATTGTTTATAAGTCATTGGCCTCTTTAAATAAAGCATCCTTTTGTTGAGATAGCTCCTCAAGCCGTTTTTGCTCTAATGGGTCATAGTGCCTTATTAAGGATTGGCTAAATTCAAAAATCTCTTTGTCTGTTATTCCATTGTCTCTTAATTCTGCAAGTACACTTGAGATAATCTTATACGCATCATTCATTAACTCACGCTTATCATCAGTTGATTTGAAGTTGGACATTTCACTTGAATAGTTTTTTTTAAACTAAAGGGAATTAGAATCAAATGTTAGGAAAATATTTATATTAAGGTTTTTTATATGATCGATATGTCTTTAATGAGCTTTCCCGAGACTAAGTCCAACCAGGTCATCATTGTCTAGTTCGAAATAATAACAAGTATCAGCAATGTCAACCATGATTTGATTCTTGATCTTTTCAATATCAACTTTTTCTATCAGAGGGTTTTTCACGAACTCACTATTTGTTTCCCCTAATGAAAATTTTAAAGCACCTTCGTTAGAGATTCCAAAACCAGTGCTGTTACAGAATGTCTTTGAGAATTTCTTTGAAATCTTATTTTCTAACTTGATTACTTTCGCTTCTATATCTTGTTTTGCTATTGCAGGCTTTGCAAAGGAAAAACTAATGATAAGAATTAGTAAAAGAGTGAAAAAGCGTTTCATTGTTAGAGCATTGCTTTAAAAAAGCTAAGCATGAGATCTTTATCAATACATACGATAGATCGTTGTCTGTGGAAAGTGCATGGAATATTCATAACAGAAAAACTTTTCAGGAATTTCCTGAAAAGTTTTAATTGAGACATGGTTTATAGATTTTGTTGCCTAAAAGATCCACTTGGGAACTAAGATTGGTTTATACGGGGCGTGGCGCAGTTTGGTAGCGCGGGTGCTTTGGGAGCACTAGGTCGCAGGTTCGAATCCTGTCGCCCCGACTAGGATCTCAAGGAATGGGTTTTTGGCTTGTGCCCTAGGCGTGCCCTAGGAGTAGCTTAAGAAAGGATTAAAGGACTTATGGAAACAATCTTCCCAATGCTTTTGTTAGTTGGTTCAACCCTCTACTTGGTTTGGATGTTTCAAAAGTTTTTTAAGAAGACAGATTCATAGCCTCTAAAACCGCCTGAAGAGTTGAGCTAGATCAGCTAGAAAGGGAATAAGCGAGAATTTTTTATGTCTAGGCGGTTTGTTAATGACTTTAATGAAGCAATCAAAGGAACTGCTCCTGGCTCAACTGGAATTGCGATACTTAATGTTCTAACTGCCGTTGGTTGTGTAGTTGCTGCCCCTTTTACTTTTGGAACAAGTCTTTTTGGACTATTAGCCATCCCTGTCTACTCATCTCTGAGTTCAATAGCGAATGAAACTTACAGGACAAGACGTCTTCTGCAAATGGATTTAGAAATCAAGGCTGACAAAGAAGGTCTGTTCGAAATAAGACCACCTAGACCTGTTAGACGAAAGCTTTCAGATGAAGCTTATGAGCAAGAATCTTTTGAAAATGATGACTGGGATACTGACCCAGAAGAAGAAATATTTGATGATATAGAAAATCAGGTTTCTAATGAAAATGATTCTGCAGATCAAATCTTGACAGAAGAGAAAGAGAAGAAGGAAGGTAAACCTGAAGACGATTGAAACGCTTACTACTACCTCAATAAACTCAAATCATGCCTATCAATAAACCTATTCCTGATTCTGTTATTCGTTCTTGGCAGAAGTTCTTTAAACACCTCAAGGCGAGATTTAAAAAATCAAGATATGCTTAAAACATTATATGAGGGAGTAAATGGGAAATATTATGCAAGGGAGGATGCATGGAGTTATATAAAAAATGAGATAAAAATAGATTTAAAAAAAATTATAAAAAATATTGCCTCAGAAAATTAATCTTGAAAAATCAATACCAAGACAAAATAATTCATGGGGATTGCTTAGAAAAATGCAAAACCATTCCTTCTGAAACTTATGATTTAATTTATTTAGATCCACCTTTTTACAGTCAAAAGGAGCAAAAACTTAATTCAAGAGATGGAAAGGAAAATTATGCCTTTGAAGATAGATGGGCGACCATAGATGACTATAGAGAGTCATTATTAGAAAGGATCAAGATTTTGTATTTTGTTTTAAAAAAAGGAGGTTCTATAGTTGTTCATTGTGATTCTTCTGCAAATTACATAATAAGAAAAATACTAGATGATGTTTTTGGATATTCTAATTTTCGTTCAGAAATAATTTGGCATTACAAGAGATGGACCAATTCCCAAAAATGTCCAATTCCAAATCATCAGACAATATTTGTTTACTCAAAAAATAAAGATTATAAATATAATCAAATTCTTGAAGATTATGCTCCAACCACGAATATTGATCAAATACTTCAGGCTCGTAAAAAGGATCATAGAGGCAAATCCGTTTATGCTAGAGATGAATATGGAAATATTAAAGGTTCAGGTTCAAAACGTGGGGTTCCAATTTCGGATGTATGGACGATACCTTTTTTAAACCCCAAGGCAAAAGAGAGAGTGGGGTACCCTACTCAAAAACCTTTAGAGCTTCTTGAAAGAATAATAAAACTTTATTCAGATGAAAATGATTTGGTTCTTGATCCATATTGTGGTAGTGGTACAACCCTTGTTGCTGCAAAAATATTAAATAGAAAATTTACTGGAATTGATATCTCAAAAGATGCAATATTACTTGCTAAAGAAAGACTAGAGAAACCAGTAATTTCTAAGTCAAATTTAATTAAAAAAGGATTTAATTCTTATATTAATGCTCAAAAAGAATACCTGAATATATTAACTGGAATTGATTTAGTTCCTGTTCAAAGGAATAAAGGTATAGATGCTATCGTAAACATAAAGGATAAAGATCCCGCTCTATTAAGGATTCAGCGTTTTAATGAATGCATTCAAGATACGATTAACTCTTTAAATAAAGCATCAATAAACAAAAAATTTTCTTATTTAATAGTGATACAAACAACAATATCTTTAATTGAAGTTGAGAATATTCAAAACAATTTGTATATTATTAATTCTGCGGCATTTTCTCTAAAAGAATTAATTAAAAATCTAAAATAATATTTAGACTTTTGTTCTTATATGCTAAGTAATTGAAATTAGCGGATAAATTGCGGACAAATCTTTCATAGTTTGTCTGGACAAATAACGCAACATAACGCAAATATTTAGACATAGCTTAAAAACCTAGTGTTACCAATAGGGTGTGTGGTGCTTTGGGAGCACTAGGTCGCAGGTTCGAATCCTGTCGCCCCGACTAGGATCTCAAGGAATGGCTAACAGGGTAGGTGCCAAAAAGGTGCCAAAATTGTCATAGTAAGTCCAGTCATGGACATGTTTATCGACTACAAACTTCCATGCTTTTAGCATTCTTTCGATCTACAGCGTTGAGTTTCTCTTCGCACTTCTCCAGGTCGTAGAGGTAAGGAGAATTAGGTATAGCTGGTGTTTTTCTTCTGTAATGGATACCTGCTTTGATTATTTGATTAGTCCTCCATCTCTGAATGGTTCTTTCGCTGACGTTGAAATAGTCAGCAGCATCTCTTTGCTTTACGAGCTTGGGTGTAAGTCTCATCATTGAAGGTTCGATTAAAGGTGGTTAGGTTTGAAATTCTTTGGATATTCGAAGTCATCGATCATCTGTTCTTCTGCTAATCGCAAGATCTCTTTTCTATTTGGATGGTTTTCAATCAGTGCAATTAGCTGGTTTAAGCGTGTGGAATAAGGCCTGCTACTCATACAAGTCATTGAGTTCTTCTTCTGGTAGTAAATGGTGAACGGTGTCTGAATCACAGACGGTAATTTCGTAATCGCCTCTATTAATCAAGCGGATAATTTTGTTTCGAGCTGCGCCTTCTTTCTGATAGGCGAACTCTTTTGTTTTCTTAGTTTTGAGATCAGTTACTCGAATCAAGCAAAGGATTGAACTAGGTCATTGCCAACCTGCAATCTTCCAAGATGCAAATAGCTTGACTCAATACCTCTCACTTCTACTTGTCCAAGCCTTTTGGACAGAAAAATGGACGAAGTCATACCCTTTTCTCCTCTAATTATCTTCGAGAGCCCTACGGGGCCCATTTATTTCGCCTACCCTATACGTACTGACTTCTCAAATTTATCTCATTTTTTAAGGACTCTCCTTGCTTTCTTTCTACTAAGACAGGTCTCTTCTCTGCCTTTGATATAAGCTTTATCCTTCTTTTTTCTCTCTTCTTCACTCAAGTTAAGGTTAGTTTTAATGCTTCTGCCATAGACCTATAACTCATTCCTACATATATCTGTCCTACTACCACTGACACAGTAGCGATAGACCAAAAGACGTAGTACCAGTTGGATTTAATCTGTTTAGTTTGGGTGGGTAACATTATGGTTCTGTATTGCTTATAGGGGTGGTTGATGTTAATACGTGATATACGTGTAATACGTTGCCAGCGTTAGAGTTAGGAGAGAGAAGTTTGAGGATAGTTCTCTAACTTTTACTTACTCCCTCCACTCCAAGTAGAAGTAGTACTCACAATGCCTAGTTCGCTTCGCTCACACGGCAGAGAGCGGAGTTTAAGGGAGGAAGGTTTGTCTTTTATAACTCTTCTTCCTCACTTAAGGGAAGGTTCCACCCTTACTCTTCCCTGTATAGACCCCTTATTGCACCTAAACCCAGGTGGGGACTGATTTGTTGTCTTCCTTTAATCTTGCTTGTCTTCTTTGGTCTACATTCATCCCAAACACTATGTGGTTAGCAGAAGAATGAGGGTTGTCTATGAAATCTTCAAGCATATCGTTCCATTCTTCTCTCTTCCGTAACTTAACCTGTTCCATTGCTGAGATAGAAAGGCAGTCAGTGAAGTATTGAACACCCTGAGCTTTGGAGGAACTTAATTCTTTAATATCTAAAATTCCTTTTTACTATTGTTGACCTTGCCCCTTTAGTCCATTCTTCTTCGCTCCAGTAATAAGTTGCCAAGTTCCTCTCCATCCCTAGAAATTGATTTGTCTCGGATTCATTAGAACACCATCTTTTGCTCGCTTTAGGGATATCTTTCTTATTCATCGATGGGTTAAACGAAATCGATGCAAATTCATCTTTTTCAACCCATTCCTCGCAGGCAACTTTTGCTTGAAGCATTGAAGGATATTTCCCAAAAGCAGGAAAAGAATTAGCTGCTTCTGGGATCGCTAGTACAGAGATTAGGGTCAAGAATAAGATTTTCATGATTACTCACAAACCCACTCTGGTCGCCCGCCGCTCGAATACCAGGTTTTGCCAGTTTCATAATAAACGCATGATGATTTAGCTTCAGCAGAAGATGTCATTGCACTGAGCCCAACGACAGAAGAAACAAGAGCAAGGCCTAATACTGCTCCAATTCGCTTGTGTCCTTTTGCATTTTTGTTTGAAGTAGTCATTTTCTTTTTGGTAGTGGAGGTTGCCTCCTTACACTTAACTCTTGTTCTGATTATTTAGGTTGATTCCACGGAATGAATCACTTATTTTATTGCAGTTATATAACTTTCCGGTCCATCTATCTTCACAGACTTTGATTCCAGAAGGCCCATGGGCTTCAGCAGAAGATGTCATTGCACTGAGCCCAACGACAGAAGAAACAAGAGCAAGGCCTAATACTGCTCCAATTCGCTTGTGTCCTTTTGCATTTTTGTTTGAAGTAGTCATTTTCTTTTTGGTAGTGGAGGTTGCCTCCTTACACTTAACTCTTGTTCTGATTATTTAGGTTGATTCCACATGGGTTCGGATGATTCATTCTTTTCATACTTCTTTTGTACATTCATTCCCCCTCTCCGTTTTCACTGATAAGGAATACTCCTAAGTAGTCATAATGACCCAAAACACCTCTATCAAAGAGCTCTTAGAGAAAAGACTTATCCTGAAGCATTCAGGATATTTCAACTTCGGAATATTTGTGTTCGGGTTGTGTTCGGGATATTTTTAAATTTTATTATCTTGAAGATTATTGGAAAGTTCTACATTAGAGATTAATTATTGATCTCATTTTTTCTAATTGACCTCATATGAAAAATTATTCTCAGAGGGAGTATTAACCTCCAAAATACTAAATATGAATAAGTAAATATGATTTCATAGAGGGGTTTTGTTTTGAGGAGTTCAACAAAGACGTCTTCTCCTCCTATTGAATCTATAGTATCCCAACTGAGGGGAAGTATGATTAAAGATAATATCAACCAAGAAAAGATAAATAATCTTAAAGTTGTTAGTAATTTGATTGGAAAATATCTTCCAAGGAAATCATTACCATACCTACCTCCATTAAATCTATATGATGCAAAAACCTCTAAAAGATCAGCGATTAATACTGCTGGGTATGTTATCCATTTCGATATAGGGGGAGTGTAGTTACCTCCAGAGGCCCAAATTGATGCAATCCAAAATAAAAAGAGAAAATAAACTAGATATTTGAATATCTCATCCTGCGAGAGAGGACCCTTCGCCAAGGTTCTCTTTAGTTTCTCTATCTTCCAGAAGTACATTCTCTAATATTGATTTGATATTTGTTGATTCTATTGTAATCCCTTCTTAAGGCAGCTATAGAGAGAATCATAATAATTGGAATTTATTTGCAACTTCTTCTCATTAAGTTCTTGGCTTGGGAGAACCCTAATCGGTAAGCATTGCGAAAATCAGAACATGCACCAGACTCGTCTTTAATCAACTCTTTTGCCATGGCTCGATTGACATAAGTTCTTATGTTATTTGGATCTAATTTTATTGCTTTTGTGTAATCACTAATAGCTCCTGCATAGTCTTTCATCTCCTCTTTTGCAAGTCCTCGTCTCACATAATTGTCTTTGTTATATGGATCTAATTTTATTGCTTTTGTGAAATCACTAATAGTTCCTTCATAGTCTCCTGATTTCATTTTTGCAATAGCTCGATTGAGATAAGAGCCGGTTATGCTTTTGTTATCTGCAGGCTTTATTCCTATTGCTTTTGTAAAATCATTAATAGCTCCTTCATAGTCTTCCAATTCTGCTTTTGCTATGCCGCGAAGGTTATAAGCCTTGGATTTGACCATTTCTTCCGTAGACTTTAGCTTTATTACTTTTGTGAAATCATTAATAGCTCCTTCAAAATCTTCTAAAAATATTTTTGCTCTTCCTCGACTCGTATGAATTCTGGCTAGGGTCCTTCTATAAAGTTTAGTTTTTGATTTGGATTTAAAGTCAACCGGCCATAATTCCACTGCTTTTGTGAAATCATTAATAGCTCCTTGATAGTCTTCTAATCCTGCTTTTGCATAACCTCGATAGGAATATCCTAAAGCACTTTCTTTTAGAGCTAATGCGATATTTGCAAGGTTAATAACCTCTCTATTTTTACCTGGAATTCTAGCAATCTCTTTAATTCTGTTTATATGGTCTTTAGATTTTTTGTGAGCTTTTTCATTGTTATCATTACTTTCACTTTCACTTTTGCTTTTACGATTATCAATAGCTTCATTGCTTTGATAGTTGTTTTGATTGCTTTTTGACTCATACTTATCAACAAAACGTTTAGCGGTTTGGCTTGAAATCGCAAAGTTCAATCCGACATCTTTTGTAATTCCTAAAGTATTAATTCCAACTACACAGCCAGATGTATTTATTAATGGCCCACCTGAACTCCCTGGATTAATAGCAGTATCAGTTTGAACAATTGTCCCTGCATTTCTAAGACTACTAATAATCCCTTTAGTCAAAGAGAATCCTAAGCCTCGAGGTGCACCTATCGCTATAACTTCTCTTCCTACCTCTGCTTGCTCTTTCTTCAATGGAAGTACTCGTCCTTCTAGCCCTGAAACTTCTAACAAAGCTAAATCAGTCAAAGTTGTCTTAGCACCACCATCCAGAACAATTTGTGCTTTATCCTGATTACCATCAGCCCATTCAACTGTAATTGTTTTGGCTGCTTTGATTACATGGCTATTAGTAAGGATGAGCGTTTTGTTTTTTATATGACGCACGACAAAACCGCTACCAGATGTTTTATCAGTAAATATCATCACTATGCCAGGTTTAGATCTTGCCGTTAATACCTTTGTTGAATATTCTTTTTTGCTGCAATCAGGTGAGAAGCTCCACCATGCAGCATTAAAAAAAGGAACAGAAAAACTAAGTGAAACTATTAGGGGGATTAGTATACGTTTCATGTACTCTTCCTTTAATCCATTAAATCTAGTTTTGTCATATCTACATATCTAGAAAAACCATTAGCTGTTTTCCTAACATTAGGGTGATTAGTTATCACTCTTGAAGACGCATTTCCAAAAATCGCAAAAGCACCGACCATTTTATCCCAACCTTCATAAGTAATCGCTTTCTTTGATTCTTCCTTGCACTTTACTGTAAGTAAATTTGTATAAATACTCCCCACTTCTTTATCTAATTTGAGTTTTTCTTCTTCAGACATATTTATTAAATCTTTTAATTCTGGATGCTCTGATTGTAAACGCAAAGTCCATTTGTTTAATGTCTGCTTGTCTTTAATGCTTGAAGAATTAATCATGCAACTTGCTAGTTTTTGAGTAAATTGATTTGCAAGAGCTGTCTCCCCATTTGCAAGAAGTAGGGAGGGGAGAGTCAGCAATGGAATTAGAAATTTTTTCATTTGGAAGTTATTTAATTCATTCCCTATTAGTTCTGAGTAATTTGTCGTGATTCCAGTTTTTGTAATCCTTGGTTCATACTTAAAGTTATGAAGTTGGACAGATTAGATTGATCGCAACTCTTGTTACGCCCCCCCTGCTAGGAACTTTTTTGGGAAGAAAAGTAGAGAGAGTAGTAGCAATAGATTTCAGCAAAATCCAACAACTTTTTGAGTTCCCGCGTCAAATCACTCGCTCATATCTCACTCCAATAAACGCTTTCAAGCAAGGAGATTTAAACAATTGAGTTAAAATAATTTAAATCTAATAGGAATACTCCTGAGTAGTCATAGTGACCCACAATGGTTCTATCACAGAGGTCTTTATAGAAAAGACTTAGCCAGCAGTATTCAGGATGATTTAGATTTTGAAATCAGGTTCTCTGGATATTCAGTTAATATGTTTTGACCTTCAATATTGAAGTTATTTAATTTAATTATATGAATTATTACGTATAGATTCTATAGATAATTGAACAAGAGGTTGGCGATCAGAGATTGTAGGTAATTTTTTAATTATTGTGCACTTTGCATTAACTCTGTGTTGAAAAATGCTGTCATAATTCATGCTAGGAGTTTCTTCGTAACTCTTTAATGTAAGCGCTTTTAAATCTATCTCTATGGTTTCTTTTGTAGATATAATATTGTATCCGTTTATTGGTTTTCCTGTGTGATGCTTGGTAATAATAAGAGTCTTATTTAAAGGATTTAAGATATTTCTTTTGAATCTCGATTCATAGGTGTATTTATCATTAACATGATGATCAACTCTATAAATATTACCTAATTTATTCGGCACATATACTTCTTTATTTATCATATAGGGTTTATATTTATTCCAACTACTAGTTATTTCATTGTACAGATAAAGTTTCCCATAAGGGTAGTTACGGTCCTTATAGAATACTAGAGAGTCTTTTATATAGATTTGACCATTCTTAGAATTTATAAGAAACTTTTTAGGTAAATATGGAAAAGTAATTGATGTTTTTTTCTTTGGGTTGTAAATCTCTTCAGTGCCTTTGCATGAAATAAATACTAGGTTTTTATTGGGACTTGGTGTAAAACCCATTAAAAATGGGGATATTAACAACAAGAAAGGAATTCTCTTTTTCCTGAGATTCATAAAAGAGCCTTTTGTTTTGAGCATTTGATTATTTAATGTCTACATTCATCTATTTCTGACTTTTCAGGAAGATTCCAAATAAACAACACCTTTTTATATCAATATCTCTTGGCAACATCCTCTTCTGAAAAAATGCCATTGGAATAGGCTTTGGGCAAAAGTAAATCATCAGCCAATTCATGAAGAATTTGTAGTCTGACACTATCAATAGAGCCATAAGACTTAGCCATTTCTATGGAAGCTCTAAGGATGGCTTCCTTACCATCATCACTTAGGTAAGGCGCAACTGATCTCGCTACTTCTTGAATTGAGTGATTGCTATGTTTAACCCGTTGAATTGTTTTCATGAGCATATCTTTTTCGATAGTTATATTTGTAGCTCGCTTAAAACAGATAACTATTCCACCAATATCCAAATCTTCAATATTCTTATTAGCAATAGCTACATTCACAATTATGTCCAAAGTGGCCGATAAATATAATGTCCTCATTTCTTCTTCCTGTTTTTCTGGATCATGATCTAGAATCGATTTCTTATATGTTGTTTGACACGAAGAGCATTCAACATATTCACCTAAATCTTCTGTTGGGAAAGTCCTAATAAAGTAAAGAGTGAAATACTGCTTTGCATGCTTAAGTTCGTATTGCCTATAGCCACCACATTCCGGGCAATAGAATCTACCCCCTTCAGTTGTGTGTGCATGACTTCTACTGCCCCAAATAAGCATTGTTCTAAACCTGTTTTATATGGCACTTTCACCTAGTTCTGGAAATAATTAGTTGATTCCAAAAGGCCTGAATAAAAAATATCTCCAACAATTACTAAAAAAGCTAATAGCGAAAATGAGCTTTGACCTCCCCTCCAAAAGCAGCGCTGCCGCATTCTCTTTTCTTATTCTTTGCGCACTCCTTAGCAATCTTATGTAAATTTTTATCTCTTCTTTCCCAACCAAGATATTGCTGTGTTCGTTCTTCATGCCTACAAGCTCTCAGATAAACTGATTCTGTCCATGTCTCCGTATAAAAACGGTTAAGATAAGGTACGTCTGGTTCAGATCCGTCTGGGTTTGTCCGATTAGGGAGCCATCTAGTACCTTCATATGAATAATCCACTTTACCCCCCCTCCTTGACCATTTGCGGCATTCCGCGCTTGCTTCTATAAAAGAAGAACATCGGCCGAACAAACAACCAGCATGAGCATTAGTTGAGAAGGAGAAAGAACTGATTATTGCGATAAGTACATACCGAGAATAATCATGTTTAGTGAATTTAAGCAGTTGGATTAATTTCATAACTGAATTTATAAAGAATATATAAATGCCTTATCTACTCCAAATAAGGCATTAAAGCTTCCATATCACTAATCTCCGCTTTTTGATTGCAATCAGGACCTTTCAACCGACGAATCTCTTTGACAACGTTCTTTCCATTTGATGACTTGAGCCATCCAGACAAGTGTGAGAGATTTTTTCTATCCAGAGCATTTCTAAGTGCTAAATTTTCATAGTGTTTACTCACTATCCCTTTATCAATGGCACAGTCCAAAGAGACCTTGATACCTGCAGCACCAGCTCTTTCAACAATTCTATCTTCTTCATACTTCGTATAAGCTAAGGAAGATGTCCCTTGAAAAGAAAACAACCCTACTGAAAAAGCTGTCAGAAGAATCAGTCGCTGTAATTTCATATCTATAAAATGGACTCACCTTCTTCTTGTTCCACTCCTGAAAGAATGATTCCAAAAACATCTGGTTAAAATAGGAATCCCCTTTTTATTCGATTAATTGACTCAAATAGAATCACTCTATAAATGCGAGAACTACCAATACATACTGAATAAATTTCACTCATGCACAAAATCAAAAAAGCCTGGTTACTTAGACAAAAAGACACAGGCTGGGGGTATGCATGTGGACATGCATTGCCACCTATTATCAGTATTTTTATAGCAATCTTTTACGCAGTTACTAGAAAAACCATCACACCACTTCTATTAACCTTCTCGTTAAATCTTTTATTAACACCACCTCGAATAATTCTCTTCTTAGCCGCCTCTGGATCCGATGACCCACAAGTTCAGCAAGGATTATCTGGAATTGCTGTACTACTGTTTTTAATAAAATTTATAGCTACAGCAAATATTGCTAAGTTTGGTATTAGAAAAGCAAGATTATTTGCAAAACAAAAACTTGGAGAAGTAGTTGGATAATGAAAAGCCAGGGTTCTCATTAGAATGCCGATTACACGACCTGATTTTGTGATAACTCAAAAATATTGGTATTACACTAAAAACTCATTAGGTGTGTAATACATTTTGCGATAGTGTGATTAGATTGTGATAACCAATTACTAAAAAGTCGCGTCCCGTTTCCTTTTTGGAATCACCATTCAAAATCTAGAACTAGGAGAGATTGTAATTGCTTTCAAGGTAATGAAAATCTCTAAATTTTTAGTTGCTGCTGCTATTTTATTTGGAGGTGTATCAGGTATTGCGTCTTCAGCTCGGTCAAGATTTGAGTGTAAAGACGAGGGTGTGTATGGGATTAGCTGTTATGGAACGATACATTGGCGCCGTGTTTTTATGGGCATTTACCCCGGATCTAGAGGCATTACGATTAATGGATCAATTGATGGAGCCCCATTCAGCGTAACTTGTGCGAGCACAAGCATCAGGGGGGCAAAGTGTAATTAATTTTCTTTTGATAAAAGAAATCTGATAGCTCTGTGCCCCGATTGTGATAATTGTGTGATATATATCCTTTCTTTTTAGTCCTTAAAATAACTTGCTCTTCTGACCTCTAAAAAAAGGTTTGTATTACACATCCAAAAGGTGCCGATTAAATTTCTTATACCAATATCTGTTAATAGCCAATTATTAGCAGATTTAGAATCACCATAGACAAGTCAGAACTAAAAGTACGTAGTGAAGTCTTTTCCATGCGTACTAATCACCAAACAGGTTTTGCCAATCAAAAAAAAACTGGTTTCATGCCAACCATAAAAAGCGCATGGCATAGAAGACAACTTGATACAGGTTGGGGGGTAGCCATCAAACATATTTTTCCACCTTATGCACTCTATTATGCAATCACACGTAGAACACGAACTCCTATTTTATATCTGTTAGGGCTATCATTTTTTCTAACTTTCTTTTCAGCTTTTTTACAAAGTCTCCTTGATTTAGACCTAAGTTTGTTTCGATTATTTGAAGTCCCTATAACAATTATCTATATTCCATTTATAGCAAAACACGCCATTAAGCAAGCACGTCATTATGCTAAATACAAACTTAGGAGAATAGTTAATTAAAGAACAAACAGCACTAGCTTTAGCCTTACTAATGCCTGTCGCAATTGATGGTGCATTGTTAGCAGAAGTTGTTCCTGAGGTTCTTATCGCAGAAGAAACTTCTAATAATGAAAAAAATGCTGACTTCTATTACAAAAGAGCGAACATAAAAAAACAATTAAAAGACTTTAAAGGGGCAATTGCTGATTACACAAAAGTTATTCAAATTAACCCAAGACATTTAGAAGCTTTTTTTGAACGTGGTTTTAGCAAAGATGAACTTGGTGATCATTCAGGTGCTATAGAAGATTACACAAAGTCAATTGATATTGACCCCAAAAATGAAGATGTCTACTTCAATCGTGGAAATAGCAAAAGTCAGATAAAGGACTATCAAGGAGCTATTTCTGATTACACAAAGGCAATTAAAATTAATTCAAATAGTTTGGATCCTTATCCTTATTTTTATCGTGGTGGCGCAAAAAATGAACTTGGTGATCATTCAGGTGCTATTTCTGATTACACAAAGGCAATTGATATTGATCCCAATATACCGTATTTCTACAACAGAAGAGGCATAACTAAAGCTCTATCAGGAGATTATGCGGCGTCAAGCCTTGACTTTTCCATAGCTATTAAATTAGATCCTCATTACACTAATGCCTATTATAATAGGGGCTTAAGCAAAAGTTTATTAGGAGATTATCAGGCAGCAATAATTGATTACTCTAAAGCAATCGAGTTAGACCCTCAAAATATTTCTTACTATCAAGAAATTGCATTAGATAAAATCTCGCTGGGGGATTATAAAGGCGCAATCAATATTCTTAAGACAACGCTTGGTTTTACAAAGCCCAAAAAGGTACTTGATTCTATTGAGGAATTAATTGAGTTATATCTAATTACTGGAGACTTCCAAGAGATACCTGGATTAATAACCAAGGCTAAAAACCTAATAGAAAAACTCGAAGAAGAAAAGACATTAGAAGCAGCAAGATTTTTTTATTGGGAAGCAAAACTGTCTAGCACACTTGGAGATACAAAAAAAGCTATTGAGTTATTAGAAAAAGGATTGAGTCTCTTGATTTCTATCAACGAGAAAGACAATCTAATAGCAAATAATTCCAGGGAAGCATTAATCTATGCATATATCAATTTGAAAGATTTTAAAAAAGCCAAGAAGCTAATTAAAGTTAGAACGGCTGATGGCCAGTTAGCATTAGTTTGGATAGCTTTCTTGGAAGGTGACATCAAAAAAGCAGAAAAGATGCTAAAAAGACTTGTCAATCTTGAAAAAAAACAATTAAAAAACCAGAAATCTAATCCATATCTAATTGGACAATTAGGCTCAGCTTATTGGTGGCAAGGTGAAAATCATAAAGCACTCCCCTTACTTCAAGAGTCAGTAAACCTCTATGAAGATTCTTATGGGAAATCTAATCCAATATTAATTCAACCATTGATTAATTTAGCAATGACCTATTTTAATCTTCAAGGCTTTCAAAAAACTGATTATTATCTACGCAGAAGTTTAAAGATTCAATTTAAGCAGATACAAGAAGAGTCTATATACCTACCAATTTCCAGAAGAGAAGCTTTCCTTAAAACCTTTGGAATAACTTATGCTGCAATATTTTCTGCTTCTAATATTCATCCAAAAGGAAAAGACCTCGCTCTTTTTGCTCGTTTAAATCGCCATGGGCTATTAGAAGAAATTGAAAAGAAACAAAGCGAATTAGCCTCTTTGCCTGGCCCTCAATTGGTTATTGCAGAGAATATCAAAGGAATAACAAATCAACTTGCCTCTAGAAAAAATATAGCAAAAGCAAGAGTTGATAACTTAATACAAAAGAAGGAACGTCTTGAAACACAGCTCTATAATTTATTGCCTGAAATAAAAATAGGAATAGTTGATGTTTCTAAAATAGCTAATGCAATGCCTATGAACTCTATTTTAATTGAATATCAAAAATTCAGGCCATACAAATTCGACAAACCTATTGATGCATTAGACGTAAAGAACTGGAGAGAAGCGCGTTATCAAGTATTAATCCTCAAGCCTAATGGAGATATCGAGACTGTTGATCTTGGGTTAGCAGAGCCCATTGAATCAAAAATCAAACAAGCACTAAGCCACTCAGAAGAAACACTAGATGATGCACAGCAACTTTGGGATGAGATCAGCCGACTTGTTATTACCCCATTAGCTCAAGCAATCGGTGATTCTAAAACACTATTTATTTCTCCCGATGCAGAACTCAATCGGATTCCTTTTGCAGCACTACGTTCTCCAACTAGCAACAAATTCTTAGGAGAAGCTATTGACTTACGTCTTTTAACAACTGGTCGTGAACTTTTAGAACTAGCCGAGAGATCAACAACGTCTACTAAACGATCACTCGTCGTAGCTAATCCAAACTTTGGTGGCAAACAATTCTGGGCTCGTCCAAAGCAATCTGATCTTGTTGCATCAACTCAACAACGCTCTGGTGATCTTGGTTCATCACAATGGAAGCCATTAGAAGGTACGAAACAAGAAGGTAAAGCTATCTCTGAACTCACTGGTGCAAAATTGTTAATGGGGAAAAAAGCAACAGCATTAGCTGTGCAAGAACGAGAGTCACCTAAGGTATTGCATATTGCTAGTCATTCTTTCTTTTTAGAAAATCAAAAGAAAGAACCATCTAAGGCTGATCCATTTTCAAGAAACTTAGTCACAAGCTCTCCTATACCAAAAGCATTCCGAGAAGAAAATCCACTTCTTAGAAGTGGGATTGTTTTAGCTGGTGCTAATGAACCAGAAGCCAACCCCAACGATGATGGTTATTTAACTGCTTTAGAAATCACCAAACTTGACTGGAACGGAACAGAATTAGCAGTGATCTCTGGTTGTGAATCAGGTAAAGGTGACATCCAATCTGGGGAAGGTGTTTATGGTCTTAAACGTGCCATTGCTGTTGCAGGTGCAAGATCAAGTTTGTTGTCCTTATGGAAAGTGGATGATGCAGCAACAGCAGCCTTTATGAAAAAGTTCTATCAAAAATTAAAAGCAGGAGAAGGTAGAGCTGATGCTTTAGCCGCAACCCAACAAGAATTTAGAAATCATCCCAACAAAGACTGGCAACATCCTTATGTTTGGGCAGCATTCCAGCTCAGTGGTGACTGGAGACCGATTAAGTGGTGATTTTGGAATCACTCTAAAACAGTCAGAGCAAGGAGATGGTGTCAGGAGGAAATTCTCCACTACTTCTAAAAACATGACCACTTCTAATCTCAAAATTCACACTGCTGATGAGTATGTCGATAGAGGGGTTGCCAAGATGAATGATGACGTGGAAGGAGCGATGAATGATTTCAACAAAGCAATAGAAATTGATCCAAATAATGCACTTGCATATTACTTCCGTGGATATGCGAAATATTATGAATTAGAGGTTTACTCAGGAGCAATATCTGATTACAGCAAGGCAATAGAAATCGATCCCAGTAATTCTAATTTCTATACCGCTCGCGGATTTTCTAAGCAAGCAATTAAAGATTCAATTGGAGCAACAAATGATTTCTTCAAAGCACTGGAAATTAATCCAAGGAATGCAGATGCTTATTATGGGCGAGGTATTGCGCAACAACTTTATAACAAGGAAGGTGCTATTGAAGATTACAGCAAGGCAATAGAAATCGATACAAATCATGCAGATGCTTATTTGATGCGTGGAAGTGCAAAAGAAGTATTAAAAAAGGTTGAAGGTGCTATGGAGGATTACAGCAAGGCAATAGAAATCAATGAAAACAATACAAGAGCTTTTTACGCCAGAGGAGCTCTAAAGAGCAGCTTAAAGGATTATTCTGGTGCAATTTCTGACTACACAAAAGCAATTGAGATCAATCCAGAATTTACAAAAGCATATCTGAATCGTGGAATTGCAAAAGAAGTATTAAAGAATAAAGAAGGCTCTTGTGAAGACTGGAAGAAAGGAGCAGAATTAGGAGATCAAGCTTGTGCGCATAACTGGAAAGTATTTTGCAATATTAATAAGTCTGATTTTCCAAAGATCATTCTTGCTAAAGAAAAATTAGATGTTATCCACAATTTAGTTTGTGATTTATGGGAACTATATGATTCCACAGATAGAGAATTACCTGAGATGAGATATAGCTATTCAGAGGATGGTCGAGTTAATTTCTCTTATTATGCAAAAGGCGCATCAGAGTTTTATACAGTAGATAGCGAAGGTATCGTTACTACACAAGGTGGTATTGAAATAGATGACATAAATCATATCCCCGATCTTTTTGCACTTACTAAAACAATAATCTGCGATTTAACAGAAACAAAACCTATAGACTTTGACCAATCCAAGAAACTAGAAGAATATAGGCTGTTAATTAAGAATAGAAATAATGATGGAAATATAGTTGAAGACTCTGATGAAACTAAAAAGGCATTTTCCAATCTAGTCAATAAAGTTAAAGAAAATTTTGATATATATGAAAGAGGGAAGGAAAAAGAAGGACATGGCGATCTAGAAGGTGCAATAGAGGATTATGAAAAAGCATTAGAATTAAATCCAGAAAGTCAATTTATTTTAAATAGTCTTGGCGTTGCAAAAATTCAGCTAGGAGATGCTAATGGAGCAATTGAATGCTTGACCAAAGCATTAGAGATTGATCCTAGAGACCCCCTCATATTAATAAATCTTGCTCGAGCTAAAGACTTCATAGAAGATTATGAAGGAGCAATTCTTGATATTGATAAAGCATTAGAAATAAATGAAAACAGTGAATATGCGTATTGGTTACGAGGAAACATAAAGTTCAAGACTATAGATTTTCAAGGTGCAATTAAAGACTACACAACTGCAATAGATATTAAGCCTGAAGAGAGTAGAAATTATTTTGGTAGAGGCACTTCAAATTTTCATTTAGGCAACTATGAAAATGCAATATCTGACTACAACAAGACAATAGAAATCAACCCAAAATTATGTCAGGCGTATGTAAATAGGGGACGTTGTAAGTCCTTTCTAGAAGATCAGCAAGGAGCATTTACTGATTACCAAACTTCTATTGAGATCAACCCTAATCATGGTCATGCCTACACTCTTATAGGTGATTACTATGCAAATATTTCTTTAGAGGGGAGAGACCTTCATCGTGCTATTAAATATTGGAAAAAAGCTTTAGAATTAGGCTATAAGGATGCTGTGAAATGGATTGTAGACCGTGCTATAGACAAAGGTGAGTCAGAGGATTATGAGGGATCAATTAAGGATTTGAACCTTGCTCTAGAAATCAACCCAAATTATCCTGATGCTTATAGGAATATGGGTATTAGTAAATATCGTTCAGGTGATGTAAAAGGTGCTTGTGAATATTGGGATAAAGGATCGAAATTAGGCGATCCAACATGCATTAAGTTTTACCTAACAGCACTCCACAATAATTAGGGAGTAAAGAATCAATGAACAATTGTCTATATTCTATGAGCAAAAAAATAAAGGA
Organism: Prochlorococcus sp. MIT 0603; assembly: GCF_000760215.1. Lineage (NCBI taxonomy): Bacteria > Bacillati > Cyanobacteriota > Cyanophyceae > Synechococcales > Prochlorococcaceae > Prochlorococcus > Prochlorococcus sp. MIT 0603. Next base: position 216,915 of record NZ_JNAW01000002.1, read on the forward strand.
GCATTGCGAATGACTGAACCTAAAATTGCTTCTGAATATCTAGATCGTGGATGCGATAAAGACGATCAAAAGGACTCCAAAGGTGCAATAGAGGACTACAACAAAGCGATAGAACTTAATCCCAACTATGCAGAGGCATATGCGAATCGTGTATGTGCAAAGGAAGAATTGGTGCAATAGTCACTCTTGCTGTTGTTTCTACTGTCGCCGGTTTAAGTTTTCTTACTCCTTCTGCTGAAGCAAGTTCAAATTGTTTTTCAACCAAAACACTATGGATATGTGCAGGACTCACTGGATTATTCGCTAGAGACAAAAGAATCACGATACTTTTCAATAAATAGAACCCTATAGAAACGTGTTCTTTTTTTATGCGGAGCAACTGGTCAAAAGAAAGGAAACAGCCTATCTAAAGTTATCCTTTATCAATGCGTTTATTTATAAAAACTTTTATGAAGAAATTGGAACAAAAACCAGTGAATTATTCTTCCTAGAATATTTCCATTTACCTTCTGTACTCTTAGTTGAACCTTCTGAAGCCATCAGCTTGACTACAACATCTTTAATAGAAAGCATTCTCTCCTCATACCCCGGATGACTACTATTTGGTTTTGTGATGTCCCCAAGACCCGCTAATTTATACATGAAATCAATTTCTTTTAAACAAGTATCTGCTGGGAATCCAGAATTAAAAATCATTTCGGTGGCCTTTGCATCCGCCTCTTTTTCACTTTCTCGATTTAACTTCATTTTAAACAGCTCTTTATCCTTAGCCTCTATATTTTGACTAGCTTTTTCCAATTTAAGTGAATCGCTAAATATATGATCTGATAGAAAATGAGCAATCTCATGAGCAACTGTACAACCTAGGAAGTCATGTCGTTTTCCATAAGCAGGGAAAGAAGACTTGCTAATTGTTATTGTTCCATTTGCAAAACTATAAGCTTCGATGCCGCCAAGCAAATAAGACTGTCTTATTGCTTCTTGAATATCATCAGAAGAAGATCCTTTATGTTTTTTAAAGGGATTTAACATCTCATAAAAACCACAGTTTTCTTCTTTGCAAAGACCCAAGTCTTCTGCTATCCACTTTGTATAACCCCCTGAAACGATTGTAAAAGTCATTGGCCTCTCTCCCAAATCATTATGTTGAGCCAACTTGTCAACAGTCTTTTTGAGAACTTTATATTCCTTAGGCATTAGCAATTGATTATCTCTTAATTTGTTGCTATTCACTAAAACAGAGAGCAGCGAAACAGAAACAGTCAGTATTAGAAATAAGGATTTTTTCATTTTGATTCTGACAATATTGTTTGCATGAGCTACGAGGCAAGGTTTCTAAATCTGGTGAAGTCAGGTTCAAAAAGCAATTTGACAGTTCCTATAGGGCCATTTCTGTGTTTGCAAACTATCAGTTCTGTAATTCCACGATCAGGAGTTTCTGGGTTGTAATATTCATCGCGATACATCATCACAACCAAATCTGCGTTGTTTTCTATGGAGCTAGACTCTCGAAGATCGCTTAACATTGGTCTTTTATTAATACGAGACTCAAGCCTTCTATTTAATTGAGAAAGAACAATAACTGGTACCTTTAGTTCAGCAGCCATTGCTTTCAAATATCTAGTAATTCTTGAAAGCTCATCATCTCTAGAGTTATAAAGTGGTTCATCCATTAACTGGAGATAATCAACAAGAACAAGACCCAGTTCTTTCCCTTGTTGCTGCTTTACCAATTCGCATTTTGCGTGCAAATTTTCAACAGTCATCTTCGGATCATCAGCAATAAAAATCGGCATCTGCCCAAGAGTATTGATCCCTTGCCCAAGAAGTGGCCATTCATCGTGCCTCAATCGACCAGTTCGCAACCGTCCAGATTCAATCCCTACTTCCATCGACAGCAACCTGTAAATCAGCTGCTCTTTGCTCATTTCTAAACTAAAGATGCACACAGGAAGATCATGTACTTGAGCAATATTCTTGGCAAGATTCATTCCCATCGATGTTTTGCCCATTGCTGGCCTGCCACCAAGAATCATTAAATCGCCAGGTTGGAGACCTTGAGTCATGGCATCAAAGTCATAAAAATTCACTGGGATTCCCGTCACGATGGTTCCTAAAGAACGACTTTCTATCTCCTCAAAGGTTGTTGACAAGATTTGATTGATTGGGAAAATATTTGAAAAAAGAGTGTTCATTTCTATTGCATCAAGATTTGTAAGTAAAGTTGAAATCAACCCCAGAATCAATACCAATTATTGGTAAATGGTCGTTATAGATATTCATTGCATTGGCTTTAGGTGTAGCCATTAAAGAAAACCTAAAGCCAACTCCTACTAGAGCTATGCCTAAATAAGAAAGTACAATTGATCGAAAAGTCATGATTCGTTCAAGAATGTTTGCTTAATCTCTTCTTGTTCTGACTCTTTCAAGGTGATTCCAATCCATTTATTCAGTACTCCTCTTATCTACTAAGACACAAAAAAGCCCGGCCAATGCCGGGCTTTCAATTGCTTAAGAGTCAATTTTTTTTAAGCTTTGACTAAACGTGCCGTTTGATCAGAACCGCAAAGTTTTAATTTTTCCTTATGGACGGAGGTGTCGGTGGGTCCGTGTCCATATTATGGAAGACTGTCAAAATGCTTGAAAACTTATCTGTAGGAATTGCAGAAGTTAAAACTAACTGCAGAGAATGGTGTTCTTCATAATTAAATACTGAATCGATTACACCTTCTTTTTGTTCAAAGTTCTTAAAAGTGATTCCAAAACACCTTTTTCCAGCTAAAAAAGAAGTGATAAGAATAATTTCCTTTGATCAGTCCATACAACAATTTATGTGTTCTTGATCCTTCTAGGGAGGGCTATAAGTTCAAAGGAATTGCTAGTGTGACTGAGTTTCTACAAGATAATCAGCTTTCAATAGAAGCCCAATCTGCTGAGGTTGATAATTCTCTCTTAAAGATCAGTCAAACTCAGCCAGATGGTAAAGAAGCTTTGCTCTCACTGAGGTGCAGAGTCAGTCATTCGATAGTTGAAAAAATCAATTTGATCTATGAACAAAAAAACAAATTTCACGAAATCGAGAAAGAAGATATGTGTGTTTATGTTCTTGATGATGCCGGAGAGACTTTCCTTAGGCTTCCACGTAAAACTGAGCAAGGATCTGTTGAACTTGAAAAACAACCTTTCACATGGGCGACTCTCTCCACTCTTTCAATAAATCCTCTTAGACCTTTTGGTGCCGATATTCTTTATAACTTTAACCCTGATCTCTCCAACCTCTCTACATGGACAAAAAGGAAAGTTAATAGCAATTCAGAATTAAGATCTTACTTGAGACAAAAGGGTTGCCTGCTCATTAGTGACTGGGCACTACTGGCCGATAGTTCTCCCAGAAGAATTAAAGAAGCATGGGAATTGTATTGCTCAGGGGACTCATTTTTGGGAGTTAATGATGTACAAAAACTCCATCAGTCTTACCTAATTAATTACAAACAAGCAAAAGCACATCATCGAAAAGTCAAAGGAAGACAAGACAGATGGGAACCTGATAAAGACTTCCTATCTTCTCTAGAGCCCACTCAAAATAATGATGAGCAACTAACTGCAATGGCTACTGCTATTCGTCGATATATGGGGGGAGCAGACATAAGGAGAAACAGGGCTGAATTAAATGAAGAAATTTTGGATGATTCTCAATCTGCCGATGTCTCATTACCAAGTAAGGATCTGATTCAACAGATTCAGCATTCGCTCCAACAATTTGGTCTTCCCATTATCAAAAGGGCAATCGATGCCGATCGTTCAAAATGGCAGAAAGATGCAAGCAGACAATTGGCCTGGGAACTATATAGTCAAGGAATGGGGCAAAGAGAAATTGCAACGCGCTGCGATCACAAACAAGGATGGGTCAGTAAGCTATTGGAAGAAAAAACTCTCTCTGAATCAATTGCTCAAGAAGCCTCTTTATCACTTGTCAGGCGTTCTGGATTTCAAGAAATCCGAAAAGATCCCCAAGGCCTTGATCGCATGATTGATCAATTAAGGAATCACTTGGTTTCTTCAGAACAAGAGGGTGATATATCACCCCTTAGGAAAATGGTTAAATCAGCTTTGAATTAATGCCTGAAAACCTTCCTACTCCTGAACCCCTTGAAGCGTTTACGATCCCAGAAGGATCAATCTTGTTAGATACTAACGATCTTATTGATCCAAGAAGTTTTGCAATAGCTGGTCTTAAAAAGCTTCTAATAGAGCGAGAAATAGACTTAGCTCTTGGGCCAGAACTCGATCTAGATAATCCCAACAGACTTATCAGTTTAAATCGCTTCGCAGTGCAAATAGTTACTGCTGGAATTAATGCAGATGAAATAACAATTCCGATGAATCATTGGTATCGCAATGGAGCTGCACCTCAACTTCTCTTGGCTTGTCACGTCGATGATGAAAATAATTTAGTCTGGTTTTCTGGGGTCTTAACAGGGCCTGAGTTTAAAAAAGCCATATCTAATCAAATTGGACGTAAGAACGAAATCACAATTTCGACAAATGAATTTCAAGGAGGTATTGATCGCCTCTTGAGATTTGTACGAATCCTCGAAACAGACGCCATCCCAAGAATGGCTCTCAACGAACAAGCTCAAACCCAATCATTCTTACAACCAATTAAAAAGACACTTCAATCTGGATTATCAGTTGCTGTTTTTGTAGCAGGTGCAGTCATCTTTGGACCAGCAATTTTCAGACCAAGATTGATCGGAAATATAGCGATGCTCTCTGGAGATCCAATAGAAATGTCTGCCTATAAGACGCGAAGTTCTTATTCAGGTGATCCAATAGAAATATGTCTACTAACACCAAATGTCATAACCACTAGCGTAAAACCTGTCGCCAAAATTTCTATTGACCGACCCATTGTTTTCCCCTTAGAACCACTCAATGAAATCAAGGTTTATAGAAATGGAGAGTTGCTTTGGAGAAAAGGAAGAACCTCAACAATCAACTTGATTGGTCCAATTCCATGGCCTAATGAGATCACACCAATTAAAGCGAATGAAAAACTTCTTTTAAGCATTACTAAAAAAGGTAGTTCCCTAGGAGAAGAAGCAACGATTACTTTACAAGCAAACTCTCAAGAGTCATTTCAAAAGCTTACTGATTTAGAGAACTCTCTTGGAAATAAGAAATCCAAGTGGATTAGCACTATTAATCAACAACTGAAAAATGATCGAAACCTTGCTTTGACATTACTATTTTCAGAGAAGGCTCCTAAATCCAAAGCCTTAAATCAAGCAAGATCAATTGTCTTAAGCAAAGAAGGTTGCACAAGGACTAAATAGTGAAAATGATTAGAGTTATATCTTTAACTAAACTCGTATGAACTAATTAGAATCACCTGCCTTGAATTAGCAGTATTTACTGTTTATAAACAATGTTCGGTCTTCGATTTGATTTATATGTCTTATTTGTGGTAGATATAGAAGTTCGAAATTAACCCCCTGCTTAATGTCTCAACTAAAAATCAATATCTCTCCAAAGGCGGAGGCAATGATTGCGACTCTCCAGAAGGAGATCTTTAACCGTCGTCGTAAGAAGATCACAGCAGTAGGTGTGGTTGAATCTCTTGTCGAAAGTGGTGCGAAGTCACAATCTGACAAGCGTTACGCCTCTTCTTGGAAGAATCTAATTAAGGATATTGAGAAGGCAGCAAAGCAGACAGAAGTACACGGCAATAAGCCAGCAAATGTAACCGCTGAAGAGTGGGCAATGCTTGTAGCACATCGCACTCGCAAAGGATCTACTACTAAGAAAGCTGCTGCTAAGAAGCCAGCTGCTAAGAAAGCAACTGTTAAAAAAGCTGCTGCTGCTAAGAAGCCAGCTGCTAAGAAAGCAACTGTTAAAAAAGCTGCTGCTGCTAAGAAGCCAGCTGCTAAAAAAGCTGTTGCTAAGAAGCCAGTAGCTAAGAAAGCTGCACCAGCAACAACAGCACCGAGAAAAGCTAGACGTGCTAAGAGAGCACCTGCTAAGCCAGCTGCAAAACTTGCATAAGGCAGTCTTCTAAAACTGATTTATTAAGTCGCTCTTAATGGGCGGCTTTTTTATTTGCTATTTACTCTTTCAAACTCAGCTGTTGTTCCACTCTTAGATGCCCAAGGGTATTCTCTGCAATGAGTTTCATAACTATGTCCCATAGCGGTTGCCATCGAACCACCGTTTATATCAAGTTCATGTCCACGAACGCTATAACTGTGGCGAAAGCTGTAGGAACCTGCTCTTTCATTTCTCTTTTCAACTTTCTTAATTAGTTTCTGCCAACCTTTACGTCGTCTGAGGTATTTGACACAAGCTTCTCCTACTCCGTTTTTGCTTTGAAGAGGAGGAAGCCAAAAACCTTTAGTGGCAAACAATGCAACTAAATTCCAATCTTGCTTAACTCCTTTTTTATTTATTGGATACAGCGGATATAACCGTCGAGGTTGGGTCATTCCTCCGCCTGCTCTTTTTTGATAGGAACACCATAAATATTCTTCCTTTGTTTTTTTATCAACTCTCTTCTCTAAATGTTTTAGTTCTTCAGGTCTTAATCCAAAAGCTGCCAGCAATTTAATTGCTCTTGCCCAATTCAAAGCAGCAGGTTTATCTCGAAGTAATCCATCGAAGTTCTCAAGGGAATCAATAAGATCAATTATTTCTTGGTCTGTAACAGGGTGAACCTTTTGGCTTCTGGATGTAGCTGTTTTTCTTCCAATGTGATAACTGAGATCAGTTGGAGGAGTCAAATATTCAGGGAACCTCTGGACATTCACACAATATTTAAGGAATGCAGCAAGATTTCTAGCTCTTTGTTGTCTTGTCCTACTTCCAATTTCCCAATCTTCAGTGGTCTTGTTGATTAGTTCAGCTGGATTCTTAGGAGAATTTCTTCCAGTCATTAATGCAATTGCATCTTTGATGACAGGTTCATGTTCTTTTTTCCAAGTTGATTCTTTTATTCCAGTTCCACGGGTGAGCTTCTCAACCTTGTATTCCTTTAATGCTTTATCCCAATCTCGATCTTCATCTGGTTTTGGAGCTTTATCATCAGCAATATCCACTGCTAAGGAAAACTCAATACCTTCAAGCATGAGTTTGTAAATATTTCTTATTCGGATATAAGCGTCATCAGCTTCATGCTCATTCCATTTGAAGGGTAAAACTCTTGAGGAGGGATTTTGATTTGGTGGTCTGTATCTGACTAAAACATTTCCTTTTCTAGGTACCACGTTTAAGTGTGTTTTTAGACCTAGCTTCTTAATTCGACGTCTAAATTCTTCTTCCCAAACCATCTTGCGGGTGCCAAAGATTAATAAAAATATTCTGGCACACTCTTGGCACCTGACAACTGACGAGTGCCAAAAAGGTGCCAAAATACATTAATTGAGTGGTCACACGTGTGGACATCTTGAGACAGGCAGAACAATTGATAAGACAAGATTCTTTGAAACACTCTAGAATGACTGGGGTAAGCCGAATCTCGTCCTATCTCAATACATGAGAGAAGGTGCTTTGGGAGCACTAGGTCGCAGGTTCGAATCCTGTCGCCCCGACTAGTAAAAATCTTTTATTTGCAATAGATTTGGCTATGCTGTGGCTGAGTCTAATTTTTGTTGGCCCATTTGAGCCAACAAATCGCCAACAAATGCTTGAATCCGTTGCTATAGCAGAAGTGCTTGGAGCACTGGGTCTTGGACGGTTTTATAAGTATGGCTAGAGCAACAAAAGCTGAATTAGAACTGCGCATTGGAGAAGCCGCTTCCATGCTTGCTCAAGGTGATGGAGCGACTGTTGTTACGGCCCATGTGGCCGACACTTATCGCTTGAGCCGTAGACAAGCTCGAAGAATTACAGCTGCTGCCTATGAATTACTTGTTCAGGATCTTGAAGATGTGGACTTAAGCAGACCACAAATGACCGCTCAATTAGTTGCCAACCTGCAAAGTGCTATTCAAAAAAGTCTTGTTCTAGGTCGAACATCAGCTGTCGCTACTAATGCACGAGCATTAATGAAGCTCTGCGGTCTTGCTGCTGATAATTCTTCTAGGCAACGTTCAAGAAAGCATTAATCAGCAATTATGCGGCTAATGGTCCTTCTGCTCTTTTTCTTACAAACTCAATAAGGCTGCAAATTTTGTTTAAGTCAGATTCTTTGAAAAGTTCATCAGGTGAAGAAGCGTAGTTCGTGAAAGGTTGCTCATAAAGTCTCCCTACTTCCATTACCCCATGATGAGTTAAGTAATTGATGATTTCATTAACGAATTGGATTTGATTGGAGGTATAAGTTCCTTCACTTAGAAACTCTGAAAAGAGTTCTTTTGCTGCACTGCGATCCAGTCCGACAAGATGACGAATAAAAATCCCTAACCCTTCCTCTTCTTCTTTTACCTTGTTGATCATTGCTTGAGTTCCGGCGCCTTGTTCAATTAGGAATTTTTCCAGCTCTTCTAAGTCGGTTGAGGTCAGAGCTTGATTTCTTTTTAAACGTTGAATGGTTAAGTTTTCTTGGTATTGATCCAATAGATTTCTTGCTTTGAGGCGAAATTGATCAAATTCATCTGAAGCTAATAGTCGAGTGCTATCAATTAATTCACCCTGCCCAATTGTGTCTTCAAAATTGGTGTAAAGAGGCTTTCTTGCTTTCTTCTCAATCAATCCAACAAGTCCCCGTAGCTTTCTTCTTACGTCCTCGATCATCAAGGCAGTGGCATCTTGCCACCACTCATTGTTTTGCAAGTCTTGAATGAGAGATAACTCTGCGGCAACCATTGGGATACTTTCTTTTTCAGAAAGCAAGCCAGCAATTTCTTGAACTTGTTGCTGAAGTGTTTGATAAATAGGTTCTTGCCTGAGTTGAGCTATTTGAAGCTTGTAGAGCAAAAGATCAAAACGTTTGGCATCGGGATCATCTGCTTCTAATCCAAAAGGAAGGTATGCAATCGTTCCAGACAAAACACTGCGATCAGATTCGTTAATCCCACCCCATGTTTCGGCTTTGCTAAATCGTTCAACTTGTTCAAGGTGTGGTCTAATCAAAAAATTATCTGGATTACATGAAGCGACCTCTGCTTTTAAGGCACCAGCAATTTGAGCACGATGCTGACTGAAGCTTTTTGGAAGTTGAGTTAAGTCATCACTGATTAATCCAGATGATGGATCTTTATGTCCCCCTTTATCGAGAGATTGAAGTAACTCAAGACGAATCTTGAATAACTTGGCTGAAATCGTTTCTTGTTTTGAACCAGTCTCGACGCCACCTTGCCCAAGGAAGTATTCAAGGTTTTGGCAATAATCAAAAATCCAAAAGAAGCTCTTATCTGATCCAGGACCAAACAAGTCAGGGCAAAGTCTTGTCCCGCGTCCAACCATTTGCCAAAACTTTGTTTTTGATCTCACCAGCTTGAAGAAAACCAGATTTACGATCTCAGGGACATCAATACCGGTGTCGAGCATATCCACTGAGATTGCTATGTCTAATGATTTTCTTGGATCAGAAAAATCCTCAATCATGCTCTGCGCATAGGGCGCGTAATTATCGATAACGCGAGCACACCGACCTTTTAAGTGGGGATAGTTTGCATTGAATCGATCTTCAATAAAGACCGCATGATCATGGTTCTTAGCAAAGATGATTGTTTTACCAAGGCGATCACTATCCTCTGCTCTTTGACCATTTGTCCAAAGATGTTCTAGAACTTTGTCGACTGTGTCTTTATTAAATAACCATTTATTGAGTGCACCTGAGTCAACTTGATTTGGTGGTGCTTGTTCTTCTGACCATTCCATTTCATCCCATTCAGCTTTCTCTTCATCTGAAAGCTCGTCGTAACGAATCCCTTCTCGTACAAAATGCAAAGGAACAGATAGCGCTTTAAAGGGATTTAGAAACTTATCTTCTACTGCTTGTGTAAATCCATATTCATCAGTTGGCATACCTATATCAAGATCAAATAATCCATATGTATTTCTATCGATCTCATCTTTTGGAGTTGCAGTTAATCCAACAAGAAGACTGTCGAAGTAATCAAAGATCGCAGCATATTTTTGGTAAACACTTCTATGAGCCTCATCAATAACAACGAGATCAAAATGACCAACCCCAAAGCGTCTTTGACCTGATTGATCTTCACTATCAATCAAGTTGCTTATTGTTGGATAAGTGCTTAAGAAGACTCGTCCTTCGCCACCTTTATTGGTGACGAGATTCACAGGAGCGCAATCTGGTAGATGCTCCTTAAAGGCTTTTTCTGCTTGGTTAACAAGGGCAGTTCGATCGGCTAAGAACAAGACTCTTTTGACCCAGTTGCATCGAATTAATAGATCACAGAGACTAATAACAGTTCTTGTTTTTCCTGTCCCTGTCGCCATGACAAGTAGTGCTTTTCGTTTCTTTAATTCAAAGGATTCAGTTATACATCTAATGGCTCTTTGCTGGTAATCCCTTCCAGTAATGCTTTTGCTGATCTTTGTATCTTTAAGTGGCTTTAGGCTTTCTCTTCTACGGATCAATAGCTCCAGTTCATCTTTTTTGTAGAAACCTTGAACATCACGACGCGGATAGTTGTGGTCATCCCATATCAAATGTCGATAGCCATTGGATAAGAAGATGATTGGTCGTTGACCAAATTGAGTCTCTAAGCAATTTGCATATAACTTTGCTTGCTGTTGTCCGATGATTGGATCTTTGCTTGTCCTTTTGGCTTCTATTAAAGCAAGTGGCTTTCCATCGTCACCCCAAAGAACATAATCAACAAAGCCAATACCTTCATTGTTTGGCATTCCACTAACTTCTACTTCGTCAGAGCGACCCTTGCCTAGTTGCCACCCTGCTTCTTCTAAGTAGTGATCGATATAGAGCTTGCGAGTTTCAAATTCAGTGATGTCTTCTTCTGGTTCTTGCGTCGCTTTATTTGCCTTCTTGATCTCTGCTAGTTCTTTACGTAAACGCTCTAATTCGTCTTGATGAGAAGTGTTTTTAGCTTGTGCTTCTCGCAGTTCTTTATCTCTTTGGCTTAATTGATCAGCAAGAGTGGCTATTTGTTGTTTGCTTTGTTCAGGGACTTCATTGCCTTTTGGTAAAAGGTTTTTATCAAACTTAAGTCCTTTAACAGCTTGAGGGCTTCGCCCATAGGTAAGAGCAAACCAACGAAGAATTTGAAAGAGTTCTGATGCTGCAAGGACCGCATTCCCTTGACTGATTGGGTCGTTTCTATGAACTGCCTTATTCCCTAAATCCTTTAAGAGCTTGAATTTTCCTAGCAGCTGTTCCCCAACTAATTCTCTGAAATCAAAGGCATGAATCAGATTTGATAGTGATGATTCATATGGACGTCTAAGTGTGTTGTCGTGTTCATAAATCCATTCGATGACTAGTTCTGTTGTACGACGAGAGTAGAAACATGCTGCTCTTGGGTCTACTAATGTATTTTCATTTACTTTCGAAACTGATTCTTCAAGCCAAAGGAAATCATGTATTAATGGTTTTAGTTGATTATTCATCTTATTAAAGAGCTATATAGGCTAGAGCTAAATTCTTTATTTAACTGAGATATAGAATCAAGTTTGGCTGATAACTCCCTACAAATAAAATATATATTTGATATTTTATTTTGAATATTCATTGGTGGAAGAATTACAGGTAATCTCAAGACGCCCTGTTGATCTATTGTTGTCATTGTTGATGTTTTGGATTCTGAAATTGCAATTTTTCGCATGAAATTAGTCCTCAGCCATAGATTTAGAAAAACAGGGTTTATTTTTTTTTGGTCGACTCTTAAACGAATTGTATGACATTCAAAAAGTGCATTTCCGCTATCACCTAGATAAATATTAGGAAATGCAATTCCCTCCCTTTTTAGAGATGATCTGCAAAATAAAATATCTCCATATTCCAAGGAAAACTGATTTACCTCCTTGTTGTTTACATTAATATAAGGACACTCATTGGTGTTAATTGCATAATCTGTAAAAAGATTTTTAACCCAAACGACTGGTAATCCTTCTTTGGTTTTTAAATATTGGTGATTCTTTTTAAAAATCCCATTACTTAATTTACTAGTTGCAACTTCTTTTAGCGGTATTAAATTCCAGTTCCAATTGTTTGATGTGCAATCTCTTGTTACCTCACCTAAGTAGCTAAATATAGATTTAAGGAGAAGACTTTTCCTTTTAAGATAGCTTTCTTTTGATTGATTTGTTAGGTCCAAAATCTTCGCAATTCGCCGCTGCTCATCGAGCGGGGGGAGAGGTATTTCTAATTTTGCCAATGCATTTGGTGAAATTCTTGGAAGATTTGCACCAGTTGACAAAGAGTTAGCAATGGCAACATATTTAGGATGAAGAAGCAAATATCTTAGGAATTTAATATTCAAATCTTTCTTTGCTCGTATTGGCAAAATATCCGTACTGCAAATACCAAAAACCCCAGGCAAAGCTACTTTGGCTAAATAAGGTCGTAATTTTCCGAAAAGAATATGTTCAGGAGAAAATTTAAACTTATTGCTTGCTAGCTCACCATTTTCTACTTTCTTCCCACCAAGGAATTTCCCACCACTTTCAATATGTTCTAATCCTACATAAAGTGTGTGATTAGAGATTTCACTAGGACATATCGATTCCCTATCAATAGTTGCTACATCTTCTAAAGGCACTAAATCCCAATTCATCTCAGCATCTCCTCTAGCTCATCCATACCTTTTGAAATCTCAGATTCAAGTTCTCTTAATTCAGCAAGCAGTTCTAATGGTGGACGATGCTCTACTTCTTCATAGACGATCTCTTTATAGCGATTCAGGCTTAAGTCATACCCCTGTTCTTTGATCTCCTCTTTGCTGACACAAAAACTCTGTTCTGTTTTGGGTCGTTCTTGTTCTAATCCTTTGCGCTCTGCCCAACGCTTCAAGCAATCAGGGAGATTGTTTTTCTTATGTTCTCCTTCTCCTAGCTCAGTCTTTGGAGTAGGTCCAATCTTTTCAATTGGCAGTAATGGATTGCGCTTGTCATCCAAGCTCCATCCATCAGCTTGCATGTCATAGAACCATACGCTCTCTGTTCCACCCTTTCCTGTTTTAGTGAATAGCAAGATTGCAGTGCTGACGCCTGCATAAGGACGAAAAACACCTGAGGGTAAAGACACGACTCCTTCAAGAAAATGATCTTCTACTAATGAACGTCGTAGCTCTTTATGAGCTTTTGATGAACCAAATAAAACTCCATCAGGAACAATGACAGCTGCTCTGCCACCAGGCTTGAGCAGCTGTAAGAACAAAGCGACAAATAACAATTCTGTCTTCTTTGTTTTGACAACTCGTTGAAGCTTTTGAGAAGTCGCCTCGTAATCCAATGACCCTGCAAAAGGTGGATTGGCCAAAATCAAGGTGTAACGATCTTCTCTGTCAGAAACCTCATCAGAAAGAGAATCGCGATAGCTGATATTTGGATCTTCAACACCATGGAGCAACATGTTCATGCTGCCAATACGCAGCATTGTTGAATCAAAATCAAACCCATGAAATAACCCATGGTTGAAGTGATTCCTTTTTTCCGGATCAGTTAAAAGAGTTGGATCGGACTTGCGTAAATATTCACCTGCTTGAACTAAGAATCCTGCTGTTCCACTGGCTGGATCACATATGACATCTTTAGCTGTTGGCTGAGTCATCTCAACCATTAACTGGATGATGTGACGCGGCGTACGGAATTGACCGTTGGTCCCTGCGGTTGCAAGTTTGCCAAGCATGTATTCATAAATATCCCCCTTCGTGTCTCTCTCTTGCATCGGGACCGCATCAAGCAGATCAACGACTTTGGAAAGCAATGCAGCTGTTGGGATCGTGAAGCGAGCATCTTTCATATGCCCTGCGTATGTACTGCCTTCTTCCCCTAGCTCTTGCAGAAAGGGAAATACTCGTTCTCCCATGATGGAGAACATCTCAGCAGGACTTTTTTGTTTAAAACGACTCCAGCGAAGATCGTCCCATAATCGACCTTCTTCATTTTTACCTTCCGGAAAGATTCTTCGCTCTATTGGTTTCCCCGTTCTATTTGCTTTGTTTTCTTCTAGAGTTTGTAATTCATCCAATCGACGAATGAAGAGTAAATACGTTAATTGTTCAAGAACTTCTAATGGATTTGATATTCCACCACTCCAAAAGGCATCCCAAATGCCATCGACCTTATTACGAAGATCGCCTGTAAGAACTGATTCTGCTGTTACCCCTGGGGCTAGTTGCTCACTCAAGGAAGTTAATTAAACATTGTCTATAGCTTGCCTCAATATTCACTTTTTGTGTGTTTTTTGTCTTTAGACCCTATACCCCCTATGTAGGAAAAGTCCTTGCTCCATAGAGCCAAAGTGGTCTTCCTCCGGCTGATGGCTTCTTCTCTCTTGCAATTTCTCCTTCAAGAAAAAGCTTTTTGCAAATACGCCTTGCATGTTCTGGATTAGATCCAATAGCTAATGCAATTTCATTAGCAGTTCTCTGCTTTCTATCTGAATCAAGAAGCTGAAGCTCTAAAAAGCTAAGCTCCTGCTTTTCTTTCATAAAAAAGACAAGGGGCCACCATAGCCCCTTGTCGCCTTGTCCTCAGTGATCCCAATCACCCAGTATTAGTAAGCTTTATGCTTTAACTGCTTCTTTCTCGACTGGGGATAGTGCTTTGAGCTCTTTCTTCAATTCAGTTTCACGTTCATCAAGAATTTTGATGCGTGATTGATAGTTAGCCTCAAGATGCTTGCGTGATTCAACGAGGTTGTCGAGTTCTTCTTGATTCTGCTTCTGCTTAAGCTCCTCTAATTGACTATCAGAGACGACATAAACAGTCCGATGAGGAGCAAAGAAAGAATCAGAAAAGAAGCTATCAAAGAGTGACGTATACATGGTGGCCTTTGCGAAGTACATAACTACTTTGCACCGAGTTGTTCGAATCAAGAAGGATGTAAACCGAAAGTTTCTATTCGGTCTCTACTACTTAGATCGGTTGCTACTACTATAATGTTGGGTTTGCCGAAACGATGATTGATTTAATGATCTAGATGACTCTTCTTTAACCAAAAGCTTCTTTGGATGCCCTTAAAAGTTGTTTGATGATTTCTGATTTCTCTCCCAATTCACTTTCGGTAATCCTTAGTCGATATTGTGAGTATCTCTTGGAATACTCTAAGCTAGTTATGCCAGCATCATTAATAGCAGTATCGTTTTCTTCTGTTTTAGGTAACCTAACTTCAAAAGCTATAAATCCTTTTTTTGGGCTAAAGATTGCATAATTATTGGGCCTTCCGTTTACCTTTAGCCCTATATAAAATTTGTTGGAGTTCAGCTCTGCTCCAGTCTCAAATTCCAAGATATAGGAAGGTAAATTGTCTGCTATTGCAACTATCTGAGGAGTACCGCGCTTTAACCAATAATCTCTATTTGTTACCTCAGCGATTTCTTCATCCTCATCTAATAAACCAAGAGTCAGAACGTCCAAAACTTTGGTGAAATCAAGACCTACTCCATCACTGGTCTCAATCGCTTTTACTTGAAGGGCCATTAAGGGGATAGAACCATTAAATAAGCTGATGACATATAAGAATCTGCTGGTTATATCCTCGGCAATGATCACTGCTGTGTGGTTGTATTACGGGTAGCGTTTCCTTTCAATATCCCAATATTCAATTGTTCTAATAATGTGAGATTCATCAGTTGTACCTAATTGAATTTCCACCTCATATCTTCCGCTACCATCTGCATCCTGAAGCAAAAGATCCAATCTTCCTGCACCTTGATGGATTCGCTCTTTGTCCTTGAGGATTATGTCTCCTATGCCCAAAATGCATGGGTTGTCAGCAATGATGTCTTGCAACCATCTTTCAGTAAGCTCAGGATGGTTTTAAGTTGAGTTGTTTTAATTGAACGTGCTTCATTTTTGGCTGGCCATCTCATCTATTTCTCAGGTGTATCATTCTCACCCTTCCTAACTAATAGGTTTTTATGGAAAAACGTAACTAAGCGGCCAAAAAAAATAACTCCCTAGCAAGATAAATCCTCCACCTAAGAGGTAAAGAGGATTGGCTTGTATAGAGGTTGCAAATATCTGGGTCATTTGCCGATTAAATATAATCAGGCTCATCCCCATAAAGCTTCTTTTTAATTGATCTAGCTTTTTTATAGAGTTCCATTGTCTCTCTTCTGCCTAAAGCCTCAGCGGCTTCATTCATGGTCTGCACATACTCTTTATTTAATTGTTTTGTGGTCATTAAGATTCCTTTTTGATTGATTTGTTTGTTAATGATTTGGACTTACCAATATCACTGCTGCTTGAGAGTTATGTCCCTAGCTGATCTCGTCTGAGATTAAAAGAAGCTAACACATATTGAGCAAAGAAAGGGTGTTGACAATACCCAGTTATTCTAATTAGTATATCTGTACTACTAGAGAAGAGACATGACTTCAATCTCCTCACCTTATGCAGTATTCCGTGCATCTGATTGGATCCCTGTAGCAGCACAACCTATTGGTCTAAGGCAATGCTTAAGAGTTCAGCCCAAAAAGTTCTACCCAAAAAGCGATATGAAGCAGAGGGTTGGGACTATCTCGAAGAAGGGACTCTCAAGTTGTCACGTTCAGCTTGCGTTTGCGTGACATGTTTTAACTTCCGTTGTTCCTGTGACAAGCATTGCCACACTTCTCTTAGTTGTTGTTCTCACCATTGCCTTGTTCTGCAAGGAGCGAATTTAACTAGTAAATGTCCTCTATGGCATAAAAACTATGAGGATAAATTTGGTTTCTGTCCTGAGGCTGCTTAACAAATGACAAAAGATCAACTTGCTCTCAAAATATCCATAGCAATGCATAAGTCTCCCAATGCACGCTTAGACAACGTTAACGCATATCTCAATACTTATCAGTGTTTGTCTAATTATTTTAAGGAACTTTCGATGGGTGATGTCGAAGGAATTGCAACCCAGTATGGAGTAAAAGCCTAGTCGTTTCACCTCTGTCATGACAGAGGTACGGTCTTCGATTTGATCTATATGCCTTATATGTGGTAGAGATAGAGGTTCGATATCAACTCCAAATGTCTCAACTAAAAATTAATGTGTCTCCAAAAGCGGAGGCAATGATTGCAACATTACAGAAGGAGATTTTTAACCGTCGTCGTAAGAAAATCACTGCACAAGGTGTAGTTGAGTCTCTTGTTGAAAGCGGAGCTAAGTCTCAATCTGACAAGCGTTATGCTTCTTCTTGGAAGAACCTAATCAAGGATATTGAGAAGGCTGCTAAACAAACAGAAGTGCATGGCAACAAGCCATCGAATGTAACTGCAGAAGAGTGGGCGATGCTTGTAGCACATCGCACACGTAAGGGCGCTACTGCTAAGAAAGCAGCTCCTAAGAAGGCTGCTAAGAAGGCTGTAAAGAAAACAACTGTTAAGAAAGCGGCTGCTAAGAAGCTAGCCGCTAAGAAGCCAGCCGCTAAGAAGGCAGTTGCTAAGAAAGCTGTAGCTAAGAAGGCTATACCTGCAAAAGCCGCAGCTCCAAGAAAAGCTAGACGAGCAAAGAGAGCTCCTGCTAAGGCAGTAGCAGCTAAGCTTGCTTAAGCTTCTCTTTGTAGTAATCAATGATCTTCTGAGCGTTCTCGTTGGTCAGACAGCTAATCCTTGAGCTGGCTGGTATGTCTAATAAGACGCAGATGGCAATTATGTCGTCTGCGTCTTTTTGTAGTTGCTCGGACAGTTCTAGGACTCTTAGTGTCTTACTCATTACTCGGAATCATTGGCTTTGTTTGCTATGTCTTCCAAATTTTTTATTTGTTCTTTGGTCTGTCTTGTACGACTTGGTGTTTTAAAATCAAACCATCCTTGTTCTTTTATTCCTCGTTGAATCGCAGCCGACATCGCACCAAAAAAGAAAGTTGCTATCAGCAAAAGAATCAACCTATAAGTATCAAAACTTTGGCCGTTTCCTGCTATTGAATTAAGAGGGTCAAATGAATCCATTAGGCTTGTTGAGAAAGAAATTTATGGCCAATGGAAGAACTAACCAAAAGAGTGGAAGAGCTTGAGAGGAGAGTCCAACATTTAGAAGCAGTGCTGCGATACCAAGCAAAGAAAAGCAAATAAGCTCTTTTCTCATTTATACACTCCAATATTCGTCTTTAGACAAATGGAGCTAGCCAATGCTCCATTTAGATCGACTCTTAAGTTCATCCTATGAAACTAGAATAAGAATTTCTTTGTTGTTGACCGAAAAAAGCTAAATAGTACATATCTCTGTAAGAATATATAAATCAATGGAGTTTCTTTCTTTAAGGCTTTTTCTGCATATGCTGCTCGTTTTAATTTGAGGAATTCAATGAAAAACTTACTCGTCTTATTGTTTGGGGTAAAACAACATCTGTTGATGCAAAATTGATTTATGGAAAATGACTTTGCTGCTGTTGCTCAAAAATATTTTTTGTATATACTCGTGGGCATTGCTCTCTTTATAGTAATTGGAGCAGTTGTCTTCTTGATCTCTTCAATCCTATAAAGCTACATAATAAAAATATGACCCTTGAATTAACCGATTTAGTAAAAGATTTTGTAGCAACAGAGCTTCTTTCAAAAGTAGAACTCGATTTCTTAGAAGCTGAGTTATGGGAAACTTTTCAGCACATCGGAGAATTAACTTCTCTTTCTATGGCTCCTTCCAACATTTCTAAAAGGCTGGATTTAGCAGATGGGGCAAGTTGGTCTTTATGTTGCGCGGCTGTCCTTGACGTTGCAAGGCCTTTGGATGATTCTCGGGTGAATAAACTATCTAATTTAATAAAGGAGCATTCGATTCAATAGTTCTTAATTGGGTAATTAACTTGACTTGAATCATGGCGTTGGTACCACTAGAAATAATCATTTCCTGAAGCTCCCTACTGGTTACTGATTGAAACTGTGGTTTGATCATCTGCTTTACTGCTTAGACGTTGCTTTGCTATTGCCCCTTTATCTATTTCTTTTAGGACACTTCTTGTTAGAGGCTTTACTTTTTTCAAAAGTTTGTCGTCTATATCTAACTGAACATGATTACAAGGTTTGGGTGTCTCTGAGCAGTTTTCATGCCATGGGTTTTCTATTCCCAAATCACCTAGTTTTTCGTTTGCAATCTCCTTGAGTTTCTTTTTTGCTGAGAGATCTTTCCATTCAAGCCACATGTCACAGAGCATTAGTGTTTGGCTATTGCTTCCTGCTCCCTCTTCAAGCAATTTGATTTGATAAGGCTTGAGGCTGGGGTTCAATTGCTTTAGCTCCTCTTTCCAGTTCTCATCATTCATAGTGAAACCTTTTACCTACATTAATGATCGTGCAAATAGTCAGCATGGCAAGTGCTGCTTAAAAGTTTTGACTCTCTGTGTTCTGGGATTATTAGGTCACATGTCCTGATCCTGCCGCTCCAACTGCTTCTTAAAAGCTTATTCATATTTAGAGCTTTCCCTTGGCGATCAGTTAGAAAGGGAATATGAAATGCTTATTACTTACATTTTTAAATATCTATGAAAGAGGTATTCAAACTGGGGATTTTTATGAAGAGCCTTTAGGTGATGATTTTGTTTATCCAGATTGGTAATGAATTATCAACTATTACTTGAATGCCATGCTCAAGGAACGCAAATTACTAGACAAGAAGCAGAATTATTAGATCTAGAGCTTTACTCTCAAATCGAAAGTATTAAAGTTTCTCGAACGCAAGGTTGCCTACAAATTGCTCCAGATCATATTTGTAAGATTTCTCTTGTCTGTAATGGGAGTAATTGGATTACTTGCCTAGCTGCTGTATTAGATCAGTTGCTTCCAGCCACAATCGGTAAAAAAGCAAGAGGCGCCCAAGTTTTTGATGAGTTGGTAAGGAATGGTTATTTTCAGTGAGAATGCTTAAGTAAGAAAGTCTTTAATGAGTTGGAAAAACAATCGTTATTTAGCAATTGTTTTGGCAAGATGGGTAAATTAATGACTATCAAGTTGACGACATGTGGCAGCCAACAGATGAACAAGTCGATAAAATAATTCTTCCTGCCATGAAGGAGATTGCCCAGCAATGTGTTGGTTATAGGAATGAACTGCAATGCCCTCCTGAATTTATATCTCTAATGCTTAGAGATATTGCAGATGCGTTCGAAAACCCAGTATCTGAAGACAATGACGATTGTTCTTGTTGCTAAAAATGCTTTTAGTTAATCAGAGTTTTATAGAACTATCTTGGCTTTTCTTTTAGATGTTAAAGAAACTGGGTTTGAACTCATCGCTAGAAAAGAGAGAGGCATTTAAATTTTATCGCCTCAACTTTGGACGTGTGGCATGAAAGCGTTAATAAAAGGGCCCCCTAAAGTTTGACTATTTGGAATCTCCGAATAAGAATTGGAGAAAAGATTTGCAATGACTGATAGCCCCAGAAAGGACTTTATGAACAAATTTTTTGATCTTTGTCGAAAGTATCAGGAGGACTTGCCCCCAGAAGTGATTGCTGAAATTCTTAGAGACTATGCGGATAGGTTGGACAGCTAATGAATTTAAAAAAAATACTGAATCTCAATTCTTATGAATGGTGGAGAAATCATAGAAGATTTGTCATGCTTGGAATTTTCATAGCTCTCTTTGGCTCTTATTTAAATCCAGTCATCAAAGTTTCAAAACACAAAATCATTTGTGCTCGATGGGAAGCTAATGAGATATTTATTGAACAAGCGAATAAACAACTTGGCTTGGATTCAAAGAGCCTAATGACGGCTGAGTATTGTGAAAACTTTAAATAAACTGTCTAAGTTGTATTCTAGGCCTACATTTCAATATTTATGATTGCTATTCCCAATTTTTCTTTCGGCCAAAAAATAATTGTTTTAAGATTGTGGAGGTGATTTCCTCTCATTGAGTTTTGAAAACAATAGTCATGCTATGTTTTAAATTATTTATAATTTTGAATCATTTTGCAAATTAAGGACAAATTAAAAAAATCTTCTTTTTATACAATTGTAGGTTTAAATTTAATTTTTCTTTTAGTTAGCCTTGAGTTTTTTTTAAGAGCTTATAAGTCTGTTACCTATGATGGACTCATATGGTTGAAGTCACCGTCCGTTAACAATGTAATAGATAAAAAATTAGGATGGATAAGCCCAAAACTTAGATCTTATTATAAACGAGATAAGGTATATGGTAATGGTACTGTCTCATATAACTCTAAAGGGTTTAGAGCCCCAGAGTTCAATAAACAGGATGATTGGGACTTTGTGGTATTTGTAATAGGTGACTCTACTATGCAGGGTTACCAGATCCCTGACGGCCAAATATTTTCACATATGTTAGAAGATAAACTACGTAAATATTATAAAAAACCTTATGTATTACCATTGGCAGTAGGAGGCTATGGCACTATTCAGCAATATCTTTTGGTTAAAGAGATTTCGCGATCTATTAAACCAGATCTTGTGATTCATCATTGGTCAGAAAATGATATCTACAATAACTCATTTGCTCTTGAGAGATATTCACCATCTGCTAATAATATGAGAGTTAAGCCATACTATGACCTTGAAAAACAAGAAATAGTTTATAAAGCTCCTTATATATTTAATATATCACCTAGAATCGATAGCCTTATGATTGTAAAAATGTTAAATCATTATTCAAGGAAATATTTAATTAATGATTTAGAAAACTCAGAATTATTGAGGTTAAGAAAGCAATCTTATAAGGTTACGGATATTTTTATAGGTAAAATAACTCGTCTTTTCCCATCTGATACGCCTAAATATGGGTTATATGGTCATAAAGGTATCCTTCCTTTATATCAAAAATATGGGTTCAAATCAGTTTTTAGCTTGGTTCCAGATGAAATGAGGGGTTTGCCAAGAGATAAACACCCTAATCCCCAAGGTCACAAATATATGCTTGATTCCTTATTCCCTAAAATAGAACAATTCCTGTTAAAGAAAAAATCAAATAAAAATTAAAATATTAATTACTACACCAAAATTTATAATTTTGTAGATTAATCTATCATTAAAATTTTAAATTATATACTTATACAATTATCTAGAGTTTTACCTATAGACTATTGAGATATATAGCTGATTCGAGACTTACTTGCTAAGCTTTATTGCTTTTATATTGATGTTTTATTTCGAAATTCTCAGATTTCTATAATAGGGAACCCTTAGGTAAATATATTTATTAGAAGTACAGTAAATCACATATGAAACATTTCCTCTTTTTATGTCTCACGGCCATAATATTTTTGCTGGACCCGTTTTTGCCATTGGCCTCTGCTGCAGATTTATCACCTTCTCTCTCTGGAATAAGTAAGGACTTTTCTGAAAGATTCTGCGCGTCTATTGGCAATGGAATGACTCCTCAAAAAGCCGGAGAGGTTTCAGCAGTTCAATTGTCAAAAGGCTTATTGTTTTCTTCTGCTCTAAAAGAAATAACTTCTGCTCCAAAAGAAACTTTGGTTGAATCGTTATCTAATAATATTTTTGTAGAATGCGGTGATGATCTTGGTGATACTAAAGGAGATATTGATAGTTATCTTTCACAATTAGTAAAAAAAATCCCAAGAAACTCTTCTTACAGCTTGCAGCTTCCTCCCACTCAACAGAAACCTTATAAATAATAAGTCCTGTTTAAAAGGATATTTGTGTATGTGTGAAATTCGCTAATAAATATTGTATTTATAACAAAATCCCTGCTTTTTAGATTCAACGAGTGCCGTAATATAGAAACATGATTGCGGGAACCTTCCATTAACCCAAAAAGCAAAGTAGATATCGCTTTGCTTTCCTCTACTTGGAATAATTGTAATTTTCTTTGGAATGAGTTTTGGGTGTGAGTTCCATATTTAGAGAGAAACAAGAAAAAGAATGAATTTATTTGCTGATACTTAATGATTCAAATATGCTTATTGGACTAGTCATGTATAGATGATCTCATTCATAACATTCATTTTTGGTTTGAGTATTGGATGGGTTTTAGCTTTTCAACGTCTAACACAACTTGAGAAACAAAGAGAGAAAAGAAAATTTAGTGATGAGATAGAACTAAGAGCCACACCTGATACATACCTTTCGGAATTTGACTTGATAAGGAAACGGTATTACGAAGCTAAGTTTAAACAGATGACTGGTCCCATGCTTCATAGAAAAGGCATCCCAATGACAGAAGAGGAGATTAAATTAAGACAATCATCAGAGAAAAATAATTAAGCTCTCTGGAAATTCAAGGCACTTCAAAAGTTTTATTTACCAGTCCTTCTCTTTCCGATTATTTGGACAAAACAATCTTCTAAAAGGCCAATTCTTTCCCATCTAATAGCCTCTTCCCCTTCACTAAGGTCGTTTTGATGAGAATTGATTTGAGAAGGCGTTAGTCTTTGCTCAAGTGGATCATCGGCAAAACTGTTTTTGATTCCTGAGTTTTTGTAAAACTTGTTTTGTTTAAAACTAGCCATTAAAAAAATAGTTCAAAATCACTCTCGATCCAATTTTTTCAAGAAAGAATCTAATCGAGGGTTTGGGGATGATCCTCATGTCATTGGGATTGAGGCTGATTTACAGACATGAGTTAATAATCAGCCATGATGGCATTTTTATAGCAGAATCAGTGACCAATAACCACTTTGTTACACTATCTATAGTCATTTTCCAACCTACTCACGCTAAATACAGTGTTTTTGCCTATGCCAATTAATTAGGTGAAAAGACGGATTCGCAACCAAGCCTTAGTTGTTAAGTTTGGTGCCCTCACAAAATAGCAATGACAGAAAATCAGATTGAGATGGCTATGGAAAGCCTATTTGTTGGAGCTGAAAAAGTCAGAGCAAAGAAGCATGCAAACACCTTTTCCAGAAATGTTCACAGACAATGTGCCGCTCGAATTGCTTCTCAAATGTGGGATGAAGAGAAAAGGAACTTTAAGGCTGCTTAGACCCACTTTAGAAGCAGCCTGATTATTAACTTTATTTATTCCGGTGTAATTTATTGCCCTGACTACTTTTTGACCATTGGATTGTGAATTAATGCCTTTAGGCTCTTCCTTTTATTGTTTGGATAACATTTGTCCATTTGTTATTTAACAGTCTTCAACTTTGGTTCATAAACTGCTCCATTGCAAATGCCTACAGCAAGAGATTCTTTGGCTTTAGTACTCCAAATACTAAAATCTGGTTTTTCATTAATCCATCCAACGGTACTATCGATACATCGGTTCCAGTATGCAGCTTGCCTGGATACTGGTATTAGTTCGATTGCTATGCAAGAAACTCCTAGCGCAATCACTCCATAAAAAGCTTTTTGCAATGAATCACTCATGTTTTCTAAGTGGAAAAATTTGTTAGGGCAATTTAAGCGTATTTGAGCCCATAAAAGTTAACTAAACGCTTGATAAAGGATTCAGTCATCTAAAGTTCTTTTTGATGTTGAAGTTTTAGCTATTGTTGATATCCAAGTTACTAGGCCTAATAGTAGTTGGCCAAAAGCTGCTGCTGTTTTCACTAAGTAAGACTCTTATGTTTATTTCTTGCTATCCAAACCGAGTAGGAGCTCTATTTGGGGAGAATTAACTGACATGCGAGACACTTCCTGCAAAATTAGGCTCAAGCATTCTTTTAGGAGAAATGTTTTGAGAATGGTTTCCCTGTAGCCATTTTGAAAATGAGGTCATTGTTATATCCAGCTCTTTGGCAATGATTTTTAGTTCTTTTAGATTTGCTCCATACCCAGTTCTTTCAATCCAGCTGGCCATAGTGCCAATGTCGTGCTCGATTAGATTTATAAGCCTACGGGGAATCATGGAATAGCGAGCTGATTGAGAATCATTGCGTTTAATTTTTTGCCAAAGAGCTGCCATTTCGCTCCCAGTCATCTCTTCTCCAGCGATATTTATTGCCTCTCCCAAAAATCTATGTGGATTTTTAAATACTGCCTTTGTCCACAGCCCTACATCATCTACTGCGATGGTTTGCCAAACTTTATCCTTGTGAACTATTCCAGGGAATACTTTTTCAGAGATCTTTACCCCAGGTAGATTGCTATTGAAATTTTCGAAGTAGCTAACTGGTCTGATAATAGTTGTGAGCTCTTGCAGCCCATTAAGCAAAATATATTCTTCAATACTCCATTTGCTTGAAAAATGACCTGGGGCTGGTTCATTCTTTAGAGGGTCTTTGGGTTTGCAAACTGAGCTAAAAACAAAGTGCTTTAAAGTCCCTAAATCGGCTAATTTTTTGATTACGTCGACTAAAACTCTTCCTTGTGATATCTCATATTCGCGAACGATACTTCCTCGGCCTAAAATCCACCCTTTGGTAGGAGTGGTATTACCAAATATTCCGTAAACTCCTGAGAAACATCTTTCCAAGCTTTTATAGTCCAGGAGGTCACCATTCCATATTTCAACATTTGGCAATTTCGCCAAATGTACTGAACGATTACTAAATGGTGTGCGAGTAATTGCTCGAATCTGAAATGCGCCAGTTCTAGATAAATGATTTACCACTGCGGATCCCTGCCTGCTTGTTGCCATTGTCACTGCAATTAGAGGCTTAGGCCTTTTTAGAGGTAGATCCTTAGATCTGTTTACACCTCTTTTAGAGAGATTTGCTTGAAAGGAAGAATGCAATTGATAAGAAAAGCCGCGCTTAATATTGCGAAATGTAAACCATTTTTATTTAAAGTGTGGCTTCGATCGAATTCCGCAGTTGATATAGTCGAGAGTTCTTTCTCAAAATTTGATTTCTGAGATCATCTAAGGGAAAGAAGGATTTATGAATTTGTTAATCATTAGGAAGGCTGCTTTAAAGAGGCTTTTTAAGGACATATCCTTTGGATTGGTTTCGGCTCAGGAGCGTATTTCGGAATTAATCAGGGGAGGCCTCGCTGAAATAATTGTGTGTTCTTATTTGCTTATTAAATTTAGAATTACTGTCAGTATCAAGCTAATTAAAATGCAAGTAATCACTGGGAAGTAAAAAGTTAAATTTTCTCCTCTTATAGCTATATCCCCTGGTAATTGTCCTAAACGTATCCTTTTTATATAGGGATAAAGTATCCCTATATAAGTGATTAACAAGCCAATAATAATAATAATTTTTTGCATTAATAAATTAGGACCTTATTGTTTTTGGACCCAATGTCACCTTTTCTTGCATGCACTCAGTTGGGTATGAGATGACATCTCTTGAAGCAAAGCCTATTCCAATTGCTACTAATCCAATTGAAAAGAGCCATCTTGCTCTTTTGTTTGAAAGAAGGTGCTTCATGGTTACTTTCGATTTCTTAATTCTTCAACAATAGAGTCCCATTTCCTTCCTGCCTCTTCCTCCTCGCGACTTTTTGCAATTCCTGACTTGGGTTTGAAACGTCCCCACCAAATGAATTTGCTAAACAAAGCTATGGGAGTTAAGAGGACTATCAATCTGATAGTTAAACCACTTCTGAAAATTGATGATGCAACCAGGCCCTTGAAAGGCAGTTTGTTGAAGAGAATTGCCTGATAGGTTTCCCAATTTTCGTGGTTGAAAATTACATTAATAAGAACAAGCCAAATAGCAGCAAACCCAACATTGATAGCAAAGCGAGAAAACTTATTGATTGGGAGTAGTAAATGTTTCATATATGCATAGTGCTGGCAAAAATCTTTTTGTCGCTAAGGACTTGGATTCGAATTCTATCGTTCATAATTTAGAGTTTCAAAAAATTATTTTTTCTCCTTCTCTATAAGTTATTCCTTAACAAGGCTTTTCATTTAATTTCATGAGAAATTAGCAATTTTCAAACACTTCTAATTATGAATTTGAAAGATTTCCATATATATCAAAGCCTTGAGCGGATAAACATAAGGTATATATACCTAAACGAAAATATTAAAAATCATCTGTATTCTTTACATTTATAGACTGGAAATCAAACTCCTGCTAAAAAGTATCAAACAATACTTTTTTGGACCTGATCACATGATCAATGAAAACCTTGTTGAAATCCTTTTGGCAGCAATCCTTGTTTCAAATACCTATGACAAAGATCAGC
Organism: Prochlorococcus sp. MIT 0603; assembly: GCF_000760215.1. NCBI lineage: Bacteria > Bacillati > Cyanobacteriota > Cyanophyceae > Synechococcales > Prochlorococcaceae > Prochlorococcus > Prochlorococcus sp. MIT 0603. Next base: position 243,974 of record NZ_JNAW01000002.1, read on the forward strand.
CTGTTATAAAATGGGGTGGAATCGTGATTGCAGTTGCAGGTGTTGCTTCAGCTTTATTTGGCTAGATATCTATCCTTTATGAGTTGACTAGAAGTAATTTTTTAAACTCATTAATTTTATTTAGATAGGCTGCATATTATGTGCGGCCTTTTTTATGTAATGGAAAATACAATAAGCTTAAGATTATCTGGTGTCCTTATATACACATAAAGAGTATTTGCGCCAATTTCAAGCTTTAGATATATAGCTATGTATTAGATAGAAGATTCCTTGCCTTCTTAATGAATGCTGATCAACAGTTAAGAGAGACCTTGCAGACAGTTCTTAACAGCGCTGTTTCCAGAATGGAAACACTCCAAGATCCTTCTGATCGACGTTGCTTGTTTTATGAATACAAGGAGTGGTTGGGAGGTGATATTAATGATGAAGTTTGGGCTCTTCCTTCAGAAGTTTTTCAAGACGACTATTAGTAAATGAATTAAGCAAAAAGAAAGGTTGATTTTAATTGTGCATAATTTAAATAAAGACTTTCATTATGGATCGGCTTCAACTCAAGTTTCTATGGCCTGTTGTCTTAATTGTTATTGCAGCTTTTGTGATGATGATTGGAGTGATAGGAGGTTTTATAGACCCCACGTCTCTAATGGTTTGATTGAAGATTTAGCGTGAAAAAAAAGCCTTTAATAATTTCTACTATTGTAATTTTGGCTTTTGCTGGAGGAATGATTCTCTATTACGAGAATTACCCTTCATCTGAAACAAGGCGGCATATATCTACAGATGGGATGTTTCTTGATTAATGAAATGCTTATTAAGGTTTCCTGAAAAGAATATTGTGCTACCGAATCAAAGCTATTTATCAAAATAAATTCTTATAATGACGCGTTAAGCCTTCGTAGGCTTCTGGGGTTCCTATCTTAAGCTCCGATTGGAGGGAGAGGCCGTTGCTAAATAGGTTACGCTCACTCTGCCATTTCATGGAAAAGTTTAACCAAGGCTATTGATAGTAATTATGTAGTAAATAGCTGTTCCAAGAATCAATGCAATAGCGAGAACTCTTGCCATCTTTGAAAGGTTTATTTGATATAAGTTTAGCTAGAGCTTGACTCCGTAGCTACTTGCAATCCCAGCTATATCTTCTAAAGAAAGTTCTTGAAAATAATTACTCAAACATTTGTATGTATTGAAGTAAGCATTTAAGGTCTCTATGCGCCCCTTAGGAGGCTTATGCATTGCTATGGATATTTTGAGAGCAAGTTGATCTTTTGTCATTTGTTAGGCAGCCTCAGGACAGAAACCAAATTTATCCTCATAGTTTTTATGCCATAGAGGACATTTACTTGTTAAGTGAGCTCCTTGTGGAATAAGTCGAGTATGAGCACGACAAGTAAGTAGTGTGTGACAACGTGTATTGCATGAATAGCGAAAATGAACACATGTCATGCAAACGCAAGCTGAACGTGACAACTTGAGAGTCCCTTCTTCGAGATAGTCCCAACCCTCTGCTTCATATCGCTTTTTGGGTAGAACTTTTTGGGCTGAACTCTTAAGCATTGTTTTAGGCCAATAGGTTGTGCTACTACAGGACTCCAATCAGATGCACGGAATACTGCATAAGGTGAGGAGATTGAAGCCATGTCTCGTCTGTAGTAGTACGTATATACTAATCAGGACGGCCGGGTATTGTCAACACCCTTTCTTCGCTAAGTATATGTTAGGTTTTTGCAATCTAAGACGAGATCAGCTAGGGACATAACTCTCAAGTAGCAGTGATATTGGTAAGTCCAAATCATTAACAAACAAATCAATCCAAAAGGAGTCATAATGACCAGAACACAATTAAAGAAAAATTACGCAGACATAATGCTTCAGGCAGATCAGGCTTTAGGCAGAAGGGAAACCACAGAGCTTTATAAGAATGCTAACTCGATTTAAAAGCGCCTATATAAAACTGAAGCTGACTGTCATTCACTACATAATTTAAAATTGATCTTTTACACGCCTAAGCTCTATTTACTCAATAGAGCTTAGGCGTGTAAAAGATCAGCTATCTATGCTTTGGTAAGAGATAGTCTATAGCTAAGAATTCATTTTAGAAAATCACTTTTTCGTTAGAGCTTTTGCAGCTTTTTAGGTGGCTCGCAGCCATGAATCAAATTGGATTCATGGCTTTAACAAAAACAGAATTGCTAACGTCAATGCAAAATTAGATTATGTCACAGATTACAAGTAGTAAACGTATGGCTATAAACTCTTCTGGTTCATCTTTAAATTTGTAATACCTAACTAGTTAGGTAATGGCGTAGAATTTTCAATCTATTCAATAAGTAGATGAGATCGTGGCTATCCTAGGGAGCATTAATCTCTTGATCGGCCGCATTGAATTTTTTTGACTAGATCCTATTCTTTTCGATGCAAAACTAAATACATAAACCCCATCCAGATTTAAAAAGAAACACCTCGTCTTATTGCTATTTATAGTATTTAATCAAATCGTAAACCAAATAAATCAGGATGATTCCGATTATTAGGTAAGGCAGTGCCGGATATTTGACTAAAAGACTTATTGAATCAGGTTTGGATCTTTTCTTTGCTGCTTTAGGAGCCAATCCTTGCTCTTTTCGTCTTTTAGCTTCTCCCACTGCACTGATTGATTGATTCCCTTATACTACCAATTTCAAAATATTGTTATTTAATAAACCTGATTTACTTTTAGATTCCATGAAAAAGCCACTCGCTGAGAGTGGCTTTAAGAAGATCAACAAGATTAATGATCTCAGAACAAATGTACTTTAAGCAAGCTTAGCAGCAGTTTTTGCAGGTGCTCTTTTTGCGCGTCTGGCTTTTCTTGGTTTGGTTGTTGTTGCTGAGGTCGCTTTCTTTGCTACAACCTTTGCAGCTGCAGGCTTCTTAGCCGCGGCTTTTTTAGCTACTGTTTTTTTTGCTGCTTTTTTTGCAGCAGTTTTCTTAGGTGTAGATTTCTTGGCTGGAGCCCCTTTACGTGTGCGGTGTGCAAGGAGCATCGCCCACTCTTCTGCTGAGATATTCGCTGGCTTATTGCCATGCGCTTCTGATTGCTTAGCAGCTTTTTCAATATCTTTGATTAGGTTCTTCCAAGAAGAAGCATAACGCTTGTCAGATTGAGACTTAGCTCCGCTTTCAACAAGAGACTCAACTACACCTTGTGCAGTGATTTTCTTGCGTCTACGATTAAATATCTCTTTCTGAAGTTGGGCAATCATGGCTTCTGCTTTTGCAGAAATCTTTATAGTTAGTTGAGACATGAGTAGTTAACTATGTATATTAACCTCTACCATAAATAGGGTATCAATATCAAATCGAAGACTGAATATCTGTTATATGGATGCTCTATGAACAACTAATTGTACGGAAAATGAACCTTCCTACAACTAATACCAAGCAACTTTTTGGCAGTTGAATTCAGCTGAAATTTGACCTGTGAGAGCTCCCATCGCAAAAAATATTGCCTTGGAAAGACTAAATGACTTTTTAGAGCTCCTAGCCACCTTCTTCCTTCTTGCCTTTAACCTCTATTGCATTGGTGGGTATCCCTACGAATTATCGGTCTAGCATATGGCCATTACTTTTTTTACTCAAACTATAAGCAATAACTAGAAAGGATATAGGATATATAGCCTAACCCTTTTGAAGTTACGGTAGCCGAAATGGAGCAAAAAGGTTTTCTCAAAAAATTTGGGAAGTGGGCCCCCATAATTGGTGGGGCTTGGATCCTGTTGAATATTGTCCTTCCTCTAGCCTTGTTGCGTATCCCAATGGTTCAGCATTACTTAATAGCTTTGGAGGACAAGCTCCCCTTTGATATCCCAGGTGTTGGATAAAGGAAGATGTAAGTCAGATAGTTCATATTTCTTGGCATAGCAGCATCCCTCCTAAGTGAAGCTCTCTTCTTTATTTACTGTTGCTTATTCCATTTCATTTAGAAATCTTTTGACAATAAATAAAAGAAGTTTGTAGAAGCCAAAATCATATTGACCAGTTTGGGGCCAGTCTTTATGTATTTCTCTTAAGTCACTCTCCCTAGGCTTGAATTAGTAGTGTCCTCTACCGAGCTTTTGGGGTTGGCCTATTGCCTCCTCAATCATATATAACGTCAAGAGGTAGGTTTTTAAGGGGTTTTTTGAATACAACGATCTTGCCCTTTGAGATCAGAAAATCATTAATACTTCCCTCCTGTTTTTTTTGGCGCATTCTTTTAGATATTTTTGGAACGGATACCACAAGTAATCTTCTGCTTTGATCATGATGGTTTGAAATGTTTAAGACTTTATTCTTTTATGCAATTACAGCGAGTAAAAAAAATCACACTCTCATAACACTTCTTTAGTAAGCTTTTTGTATGCTTTTCTCAGATTTTTATATAAATAATTCATGGCAGGCAATTCTCTTGGATATGAATTTTTGGCTCCGAGTCAACCTTTGGGAATATTGATTTTGGTAATTGGCGGCCTGTTCACTGCTACGACCTTATTTGTTTTTATAAACGTTAATCAAAATGACGAATCTAATGCCGATCGAAAGAGAAAGAAAGTCGCCAAAGAAGCACAATTAAAAAAGATAGCGAGGCTTTATCCTAAGAAGAATCGGAAATGATGGAATAATCCCAAAAATTGCATTATTTAAAAAGATGACAGCACCTGCGAGACTTGCCTTGGCTCTTATTTACAGGATGATTAGAAAAACGGAGAGGTCACTGTATGAACGATGAAAACTGGAAAGAAGAGTTCAAGAAATGGAAACCTACACTAAAGCCTTTCCAAGTAAAGCTACTTGAGGATGGACCATGCAGCCAAAGTCAGACACTAATGCTTTGTGATATGTGGTGTGAATGGAAAACTCTTGCACTCAAGAGAGACCTTAATGAAATTCCTGACCATTTGGATATTGCAGATCCATGGGATGAGACTGACGCTGAAATGTCGGCACCTTATAGATAAGCGTCTAATAATTTTCTGCAATCTTGTGATAGTGCTTTTGGGCTAAAAATATAAGGCGAGCTTTTATAAACCGCTTGGTATTTTTTAGGCTAATAATTACAGGCAGTATATAAACGATTAGCCTTTTGCTGATCTTCGCACTTCTTGAGTTTATTTTCCAGATCTTTCATTTCCTTTTCAGCTTGATCTATTAGCTCCAAAGACCATTGCCAATTGCGTTCTGAGCAATGTTTTCGAGCAGACTTCCAATCCATAACTAAGAGTTTACGTGGGCATTTATTTAAGCATTAATCCTTTCTTGTATGAATCCATCCAAAGTGCTTCAACATCTTTTGATGGATATAAAATTTCGTCGTAGCATTAAAGATTAAAGGTTCATTTCGTTTGTTTCTAAAAATTTGTAGGGCTATATAGATTTGAATCCCTAGAAAAGCAAGAAGAAGTATAGCTATACCAATCATTAGGGAAAGATATGTATTGGTTTAATCTAGTGAAATTTGTTAATTGCTGTGAGGGTAAGCTTTGTACGATCTAGCCCTCTCCTCTTAGAATTATTAGTGGTTGGCAGTCGACTCTTTGATTAAAAAACAACCGCTTATAAATAGACGGCTTTCTTGCTTTTCCTATCTTTCCTAATGATTTTTTTTTATGACAGGCTTTTTGTTTTTGCTCTTCAAGCCAATGCTGTTCTTGATTCTAAAAAAGTTTTTCAAGAAACAAATGAAGGCTTGGATCGTCTCCGCTTTGGAATGGCTTGCTTCTCAAACAGATAATGACATCGATGATGCAATTGTGAGGAAAGTTAAAAGTGCTATGAAGATAGGTGTAGTTTGATCTTTCAGCACATAAAATGTCTGTGAATATATGGCACTGTTATAGGGTTCTTCTTTAAAATATTTTGATTAACTACATACTTTTGTTGCTAATATTTAACTAAAAGCAATAGAAGCTTGTGATCTTTCTTAAGTCTTCTCGTTCTTGCCCGATAGATCTGTGAAGACCATCTCCCATTGATTTTGCTAAGGGAATTTTGGTTGCATATATGAGTACTAGGCGTAATAGATTTATAAATGATAAATGCGACTTGGTAAGTTTTTAAAAAGCAGGAATACTAAGCTCCTAGTAGCTTATGGATTAATATTAAACTAGCTTTAAGTGGAGTTGAAATACTTGGATAGGGATGTCTTTTGTGTTTCCAACTGAAAAGCAGGTGTTTTTACTCTTATCGTGGAATCTTCTTGTCTTTAACATATAAATGTGAGTCCAAGCTCATAGAAGGAAACAATAAGAGCTGGACTCAAAGGGGGGCATCGAAATACGCCCCCCTTCTTCATGCTTGGAAAGCGGTTATTGCAGATGCCTTAGTTATTCCTCTTCTATGATCCCATTATGGTTTTAGCAAGCAAGCAAGAATGAATTCTTTTCAGAAACTAATTATTGATGTACCCTTCAATGCACTTGATAAAGAAGAACCTCTAGCTAGAAATAAATAAAGACATTTAAATAATGCTTTATTTTATTGAACTTGAAGGCCTAACACTTATTTTGATTGCTATTTATATTCTTTATCGAAGCACACAGCCTGAAAAGGGTTTATGGCGAATTACTTCTCATAGGGCGAACAAGCTTAGGAATTAATCTGTTGCATTGCAGTTAAAGAGAGAGGTCTTCTACCTATTTTATTGATGAGTTTTTCAATAGTTTATGCTGAGCTGAGGCTTCAGAATCATAAAATTTTCAAGATGTCCTGGTGCCACTAAAGATTTTAGTCACTAAAACGAGCCCTAGAGATGAAATGCGACCTAGAAAATAGGTGTAAAGACTGACTTGAATCATTTCCTATGAAAGTTAGCCTTGTTTAATTGCTTTTTTCTAATGTCTACAACAGAATTTGATGCCATTATTGACGATTGTTTTTTAGATGGAGCAGCTAGATCTATAGGAAGGAAGTATCAAGATAGAGTTAACCTAAGAGCAGTTCAAATAGTTTCAGAGATGGTGGATCAAGATAAAAGCGATATAAAAGCTGCATGACTTTTTGCTACTTAGTAAGTAGAGAAACAATAAGTTTGGATATTTTTTAATAACCAGCTCTACTAGCATTGTATTTTTATTGATAAAATTCAGCTTTGACTTATCTGTATTAACTAGTTAACTCAATATGACAACTGAACTTGAGTTTAGCGAGGTTTACAAAATCCTCAATTCAATAAAGCAAGGAGATGAAACTAAGAAAGATTTGCTAGATTCTATTTTAATTGATTTCAAAGAAGGAGATAAGGCAGAAAGCTTTTTACACCAATTAGGTCAAATCTATCTATATATTGGCATAGAGGAATTATTTAAGTATGTAAATTCCAAAAATATAAAATTTATAGGTCAAATAACGAAAGAAGAATGGGATACTTTGGCAAAAGAGAAAAATTGTGATCTTCCTATTCATTTAGCAAATTCAATGATTGCTTTCTTAGAAGATAAGAAACTATCATATAAACTATCAGCAAAATGGAATATCCCTAAAAGAGAAGTAGATAAGCACATAATGCCAATGGCAAGATATATAACAGAAGGCATTATAGATGTATTAGAATAATAACACCCAATTGAATTAATCCTTCCTAAGATATATATCATCCATCTAACTTAGTTCGCCTTTCATTGCTTCACTGAATAATGTAATTATTCCTTATGTCAATTAGATATTCTTCTGAATCGATATAGTCAACAGAAAACATCATCTAATAATTCAAGGTAATAACTCTTTTGATGGTATTACTTTTAATGATTTAAATAAACTTGTATGTTCTTACAAGTTTATTTAAATCATTATAAACTATATATCAACTTTTTATATCTTCAGAAGATAGTCTTGTATTTGCTTTATCAGCTTTGCGAATAATTTTCTTTGCCTCTTCTCTTGAGAGGCAAATCTCAGCTTGAGTTTGTAACTTTAGGAGTTTGGCATGTTGCTTTTTGGGATTCATAAACTTTCTTAATGCAAGAGTTGAAATTCAAAAATCATACAAGATACTATTGAATAAGACTAGTAACTATAATAATCATCCCATTAATCTAACATGGAAAAAGCTTGACTTAATTAATTTAGGGTCACTTTAGCTTCTGCATATCTTCAGGTAACCGGGGAAAGATATAAGAAGTTTACCTTCTTGACTTAGTTCGAAATAAAAAGATTAATCTCTTCATCATTATTTCGTTGTTTTTGTGATTGCTATCAATATTAGACTTATGGCTTTGAGTTGCATTCATAGTAAATTCATGAGAAAAAATGAGGTAAATTTATGCCTAAGATCTTATGATAGGAGATATGCTCATATCTATAACGCTTTATTTGCTCTTTTAGGTGATGTAAAGCGAATGAAGAGATTGTTGGTTATGACTTGAATCATTGAAAGATTGGCAACGCATACATAGGTTGCTCGAGAGCCATACTTAGAAATCTTTTTATGATCCTTCAGAAGAGCACCTGAGATCTTAAATGCGAAATCTAAATTCTATGGTGATTTAAACGGATTTTATTTTACTCGAAGATTAATTATTTTGAAGCTCTTGGCATTACGCAAGCTGTCCGATATAACTTGTTAAAGCAGCAAGGTTCATTATGTCCACCTTCGCGCGCATGTCTAGATCTGAGATCATCCATGGTCGTATTGCCATGTTGATAATCATTGTTTTGTTAATAGCTAAGAGCTATTTTTAATATGGGTCCCAACATTAATGAAACGGAACCCTTAGATGATTTTACTGACGAACAAATAGAAAATTTAGGAAAATCAATTGATACCTTAGAGCTAGAAAATCAAATGATTATAGAAGATGAAATAGAAGTCGCGAAAATAAGACAATCTCAGAAGAAGCCTTTTAGGAGATTGAGAAAATCACCGCTTGAGATTATTAATAGATTGCTTTTCCTAGTATTTTTAGCCAGCTTTCTTTGTACATTCGTTCTAATTAACGCTGTAAATAGTTGGTGGTGTCTATTTTATATAATTAGTTCTTTTTCTTGTGTTTTATACACGCCAAACAGGAAGGCCCTTAAAGAATTAATTGCTGCTTGGCCTAATATTGAGGAACTTATAAAAAGTGGTAAAAAATAGCAGTAATTTCTGATGCTTAAGCTTTAGGTCTTAACATCTAAAACAGCTCTTCCCTTGAGCGCCCACGATCTTTGGAAAAACAAGGTTGTTCAAATTCCACTTGAAACCCTTAATCTTTTAGGACTAACGATCTCAAAGAGTCCAAACGTTTCATTTCGATTGATGATTAGGCCTCTCTTTGCATAAAAATAGGTAACCCCTTACCTTAAGAGCCTTTAAGTAATATTTTGGGCCTTGAAAAAGCAGGAGGATTATATTCCATTTGTACTCTATCAACTTTGTCAGTTGGTAAAGGCCCGACAAGAAATCAAGAGAACCTTATGACAGTGAATATTAATCGATGAAACGATAGCTTTTAGTAAGCCTAAACACTGTTTTCGAGAGAAGCAAGAGAGCAATTAAATTAGGGATAGCCATTAATCCATTTAAGGTATCTGCTACAGCCCAAACAACTCCTCTGTCTCCTGCTACAGAACCAATTACTACAACAGATACCCAAATTAATCTAAAAGGAAGTATGGCTTTAATTCCAAATAAATATTCAGTGCATCGTTCACCATATAAACTCCATCCAAGGACAGTAGTGAAAGCAAAAACTACTAGACCAACAAGTACTATCCAACCAGTTCCCGGTATACCACTATTAAATGCACTGATGGAAAGATCAGCTCCAGACTTGCTTGATTGATAAGCTCCAGTTGTAATAATTACTAAAGCGGTCATTGTGCAAATAATAATGGTGTCAATAAAAGTTCCTAACATTGCAATAGTGCCTTGTCTAACAGGATCATTTGTTTTTGCAGATGCATGTGCTATTGGAGCACTCCCTAGACCTGCTTCGTTGGAAAATATTCCCCTTTTAAAGCCCATAAGAACAACCTGAGCAAATGTTCCGCTAGCAGCAGCTTTCCCTGTAAAAGCATTTGAAAAGATAGTTGAAAAGGCTGATGGAATTTCCGAGAAATTACTAAGGATAATGATTAAACAAGCCAATACATATAAAAGCGCCATAGAAGGAACAATCGCAGATGCTGCTTGGGCTATACGCTTAACACCACCAATAATTACTGAAAACACAAGAATGCCTAAAATTACTCCGGTTAAGAGTTTTGGAACTCCTGCTAATGCAAGTGCACTAGATACTTCAAAACATTGAACCCCATTACCAATTCCAAAACCGGCTAACATGCCAAATAATGCAAATAAAGAACCTAACCAAGTCCATTTATTGCCAAGACCATTTTTTATATAGTACATAGGCCCACCTACATGATTACCTAGAGAGTCGACTTCTCGAAAGTGAACAGCTAAAACTCCTTCGGCGTATTTAGTTGCAATTCCAAAAATTGCTATTAACCACATCCAAAATATGGCCCCAGGTCCGCCAATTGCTATTGCAGCAGCAACCCCTGCAATATTGCCAGTACCAATCGTTGCTGAAAGTGATGTCATCAATGCTTGAAATGGGCTTATTTCTCCTTCTCCTTGATTCCCACCAGGGTTATTAAGCAAAATCCTTAGTCCATAAGGAAGACGAACTAGGGGCATAAAGCCCAGCCCCAGCATTAGGACAATCCCTGTTAAGGCTATTAGGACCACTGTTGGCCAGCCCCAAGCAAAACTATTTATAGGATTATTTATAAGCTCTATTGCTTTTTCTATTCCCCCTGGAGCTTGACCAAAAAGATTTATTAGGAAATCATTTTCATAAATAGTAAACACTTTAAACTTCTTGAAACTGTCCTTGATAGTGTCACATGGTTAATAATGTTGCAACAAATCAGAGGTAAATATTTCAATCTGACACTTCTAGTGCTTTTGATTGAAATAACTTATGAATAAACTCTTGAGACTTAATTATGGGGATAGTCTCAATTAATATAATTCTAGTTTCTATTTTCAATTTTATTGACCCTTTTCACTCATAGCTTTTCGGTCTATTTGTTTGGTGTAACGTCACTTATATTTAAACCTTTTATCTAAATATCATTGTAGAAAAAATATTTTGATTCTGCTTACTGAACACTTGATTTAATATAATCATTCTGATTATTAACTAATAGCCAAAATAATTATACTGTAAGTATAGCTTTACTAGGTTAGCTTAATACCTTGAGAAAAATAAATATACCTATGCAGAGTTAGCAATATGTAATCTCAGCATAGTTTATGCTTAACTTTTCTATTCTAACAGTGTAATTAATTACTCTTTATTGACTTTTATTTTCTTGGGTTAAGAGCTTTCAGTTCTTTTTTAGTTCACTTTCTCTTTTGTCTAGAACCTTAACTCAACTCTGATAGCTTTCCTCAAGACTCTTACGAGATGATTCAACATTCTGAAGTTCATCCTTATGCTGTTTGAGCTTCACTTCTTCTAGTTGACTATCACAGATAACGTAGACAGTTCTCATAGGATTTACGAATGATTCCATGAAGATATTTTCGATCATTTAGTTGTACATGATGCCTTTGATTTATTAGAACCCTATTAGTCTGACGTAACCTTTCAGAAGCTAAAATGATGTATACCGAAGATGTTGATACGGTAAATATCACTTATTCCGGTTGCTAATGTTAAAAAGTCGTGAAACCCTTAGGTGTAAATAGTTGTCTTAAGGATTGACCTGTAAGCCTTTTACAGTAGTGACCTAAAGACGCAGAAATACTTCTACTTTTTGCATTTTTATGTATGTGTCTGAATAGATAAAATCTATTTCAATAGAAAAGAATTAGAAAAAAATACTAAATTACAATCTAAAATTGATTAGTAAAAAGTTTACATATGGTTTCATTTTCATTATTTCTGCTGAAAGCAGGGACCTTGCCCTTTTAATTTTTACTATTCCAGATCACCTTGATAATGTCTCTCTTATAAGAAACTCTAAAATGATGTACCAATTGATAATTGCAACCCCTTTTGGGACTCAACCTGCTATAGAAAGCTTTGAGGCTTTGAAGCTTATTTCAATAATCGGATTGGCAGCAATTTCTGGCCCCTTATTCATTGGGGGATTGATTTTCGCTTTGAAAAAACGAGGATAGAAGTTCAGGGCCGACTATGAAGTAGGCATTGAATTTTGGGTTTTATTCCTCTGTAAAATTGTGGCCTTAATATTTTGCGTTTAGCTATTTGTTCTCCCGAATTACTGACATTGTAAATCTGTAACTGTTTTGGATGGACATTTCTTGTTATAGCTGGAAGAATCACTAAACTTAAATCAAGCTTCTCTGTAAAACTGATGTTAAAAAACATATTTAAAGAGGCATGGTTTTTTGTTATATCTCTTGCAATGATTGCTTTTAGCATCTTAATAGGACCATTTAGCTCCCCTGCTTTAGACCTCCCGAACTTCAGCGAAGAAACTTTTGCGGATGTTAACGCTAATATTTCAAGTAAGGGTGATATTGGTCTTAATACCTTTGAGAATGATGACGTGGTTGAAGAAACTGATGCTGCCCCGACAGATACAAACAACATCAGTGCGTATCCTGATTTAGGAGACGATCAGGTTTTCCCTTTTGTTGCAGGCTTGGATGCTTACGAGGCAATGAAGTAGTTATTGCCTACTTAATTGCTATCGGTTTTGCAAATAGGTAGATGAAAAAAAATTAAAAGAACTTATGCAGAACCTCCCACCGGGCACTTATTCCTTGGCTGTTTTAGGAGCCTTATTTTTTTTGCTACAGGCTTACTGGATTTCTATTACTTTAAGGGATCTTAAGAGCCAGGGAGTTTTTGCAGATAAACGTGATCAAATAGCAGAAACTAGAAAGAAATTAGAAAAGCTCCTGAACAAATAATAAAGAGGACTGCTTGAGGGTGCTAATTAAGGCTTGTTTTTGGCTTATTATGCTTAATATCATAATTTTAATTGATACTTAAATTCTTTATAGATAGAATGACTAATTAAAAATACTTTTCTGCTCTTCGCATTGCTTTTATGGCGCCTTTATAATCTCCAGAATTGAATTTTGATTGACTTATCTTTTCGAGTTTATCGATAATTTCTAGTTTCTTTGTATCATTTATCTTTCTTTTATAATCTTCAATTAAATCGTACTTTGATTGGATGCCAGTTGCATTTTTTACTAAAGCTTTAAATTGAGCATTGCAATCACAGATTTGTTTTGCTTTGCTTCTATCTATAAACGCCCCTCTGTGATCACCTGCTTTGTACTTGTGCTCACTTGCTTCAATTAAAGCGCCTGGAAGAGTTAGTGACTCCTTTAAATCTTTCTTAATACGCATGTAAGCTATCCTTCAAAAGAAAAAATTGCTTGCTTTCTTCTATAGGCTATCAGTTTAAAGGATAAAAAGTATCTGGCACTTAGCTTAGATAGATTGCTGGGGCTATATTTTATTATGGCTTTCTTTTCTTTTTATTTCCTGGAGAATTAGAATATGGCCATGGTAACTTTCTTATCATAAATGTTACCAAAATCTATCAGCGAAATACAGGTTTTAATTAATGGATTATTTCTTGCCTAAGGCTTATTTATTGATAGCTAGAGTTTCTACTACCTCATTAACTATTTGGGCAATGATTGTTTTTCTTGCAGTGCTTGTTGGCGCTTTGGGGTTTGCGGTTGTTAAGGAGCTTAAATCGCGTTCGCAGGCTCTTCCTCCTAGGCATGAAGAAAAAGGGCCTAAAGGCTTTTAAGTATATTCCTTAAAAACCTAGTTTGCTCAGTGTTATAGACCTTTCATCTTGATTATATTTAATATATATGAAATATAATTGGTACTTTATTGCTATTGCCGTTAGCTAATTGTCTTTAGAAGCTCCTTATCAACTGTGCCTAGACAAGAGCCGTTGGGAGAGTGATTTCTCTCACATTTGCCTTGAAATCAAGAATGTTCTGCGGGATTACAGGAATAAAAATTTGCAGGAGAACAGCTATCAAGCAATCGCTCTACTAATTATGGTGCCATCACTTGGCTTGTAACATACTTTGTTCCATATATAGTGTTAAGCCTTGTTGTGAGTTCCTTTAATTTTGCTAAAGTAATCTTAACTGGGTGATGGGAAATTCTCAGCTAATAATCAAGTCTCCTTTTTATAGGAGGCTTTTTTATTATGTTTCGTTTGAATAATGAGCTGCATTATTCATTTCTCTTATTTTCAGTAAAAACAATTTCCTTATTAAAATAATTTCAATGGGTATATTGACTAATAGCAGACGACTAACTTCTACCGCTTTATTAGGTTCATTGCTTTTTAGTTGTTATCTTTACTTTACTCCTTACCTAGCAATTTTGGGTTTTAAAACCGCTATAGATAAGAAGGAATATAGAGAATCAGAAAAATACATTAATTTCATTTCACTCAGGGAAAGTCTTAAAAGTCAATTATTACCGGTGATAAAAGATAGAACACAAACAGGGTTTTCTAATTCTCCATTAGGAGGGCTAAAAATTATGCTTGTAAACTCATTATTAGAAAAAGCAGTTGAAGCAACACTTGACTCAACTATTACTCCATATGGGTTACAGCTTCTTTTGAAAACAGGTGATCTAACACAAAAAAATCAGAATAATCAATTAACTCCTATATCTTCAGATAGCGCAAGAGGCGCTTCTAAAATAAGCCTTTATTATAAAAATATAAATGTATTCGTCTTAAGTAGAAAATTGGAAGATGATCAAGGCGTTGTAAATTCATATTGGGAAAGAAAGTCATTAACACATTGGAGACTAAGATCTATTGATTTACCATTAAGAACAATTCGCAGTATTAAACCATAAGTAACAAGGCAAAATAAGCTTTACCTTTTAAATAGAATTTAATGCATCAATTTTTCAGGTGAAATGACCAGTAAATAATATTATTTATTCAAATTATTGTAAATCTAAATTTAAAGCCTCATTAACCACTCTCTATTTTGTTTATCTAGCCGTATTTTTTTGTATTTATCTATTTTGATAACGCATAAGGCAGCTAAGCCGAAAAATATAAAAGAAATATAAAACAACCAAATGCTTATACTTCCACCAGTGGTAAAGAGTATCATTCCAATTGTTGATAAAAGCCAAGTTACCTTGATTTTTTCTAGGAACCTGCTTGCTTTCATAAAAGGCTGTGATCCCATTTGCATCAGAATTGTTTTAGGATAAGTCTTCCTATAGTTTTATTTTTAACAGTTGAATGCTTTTTTATCAAGATGGCCATTTATTTTCATAGGATATAGTTAATAGATTGGTATATTCAAGCAGATTAGTTTCATCTCTGATTTCTCAAGCTATTCATGATTTATTTAGATTTATATAATCATATGAAGCTTTTTCTCTTCCATAATTATGGTATTACATTGCTTTCTAAATAATGAGAATATGGATTTTATTGGATGTTTAGCAATATAAATACAAGCTGGGCCCCGCTCTCTTTGGACGCTATATCTAGTGTTAATCATTCCTTACGGATTTGTTTGTCAGCTCTTTAACATTCTTCTTTAATTCAAATCTTAATAATTCTCAGATCCATTGACCTGATTATCGTTATAACTACTTCAACTTTTTCAATCGATCACTACCTCTTGCGTCGCTTTCAGTAGGCGTTAGAAATTAATTCCACTCAAGAATGATTTATGGATAAAGATGCTGCATCATCATTGGCAATGAGTTTAATTCTTGGTTATCGCAAGCAAATGCAAGCGACTGACTCCATTAATGAATTCTTAAAGATTGAGGAAAAAGAGATGGATTTAAAAGAGTCGCTCATAACATGGTTACAGGATGAAGTTAAAGGATGTTATTAATGCGTATAGCTTTTTCTTATATCAAAATCGAAGCTTTCAGTGAGTGGATAATATCTGCTAGAAGAGTTTTCTTAGAGAAAATCAATTTGCAAATTGCACAAGCTCTTTAGAGCCATCAAATGCGCGCAATTTTATTCTGTTTTAATTCATCCTTAATTTCCCATAGAAAAATCAAGGTAAAGGGGCAAAAGATAACCCCCAGTATTGGAATTATGAAATAAGTTAAGGACATGCTTTTTTGCTACTACTATTATTGATAGCTAGATAAAGATTTTTTGTAAATGTAAGATTTACTTAAATTTTTTATTTTAGTTACTTTCTTTTTCGTTTAAGTTGCACATAAATAATTAAGCACAGTAAAACAGTTAGATCGAAGCCAATATGCCAAGTGCTTAAGAAAGCATTGCTCATTTATTTGATCTTTTTAGGGAATAATATTTTCTAGTTAAAGCAAAGCTCTTTGATTGCTGCAACAAGATGGGCCATTGATATTATCTTTAGAAAATCATTTTTTAGCTTTTATTTATAGAAATTGCACCTCAGGTTTATGTTCTCCCATAATCACTACAAAAATAAAATAATTTTCTAGTGATCTAATTAAGAAGACCCTAGACCAATCGTCGAAAAGAGATTGAATTAATAAGTCTTGGGTCTTATTGCTGCTAGAAGGACAATAAGTCCGAGCCAGCCATAGATGAAAAAGAATTCGATCATGAGTGTTTTTATTAGTTAAGAGCAAGAGCTACCCCAAATCAGCTCTTTAGCCGCTCCTGAAAGAGCTGAATAAGATTCATTTTGCTAGATATTGCTAAGGTCAAGGCATTTAAAATATGAAAAATTAAATGACCTAGACCAACCCTGAAGAAGAAGGGAAGCTCTTCCAGTATAGTACATATGTTCTACGTCAAAGGCAAGCTTTCTTTGCTATGGAGAAGCTTTAAGGTGGTCGACCGATTTTATTTTGCAAGATCTTCCTCTGGTACTTTAGTTGATTCACTAATACGGTTTCTTGCGTCTTTGATTAGTAAACTCGTTAAATCCTTCATGCTCTCAATTGAGTATTTCTGAGTTACAAATGCGAATCTTATAGCTTCCTTGATCTCGTCTTTGTATCTACTATTCGTGCTTATAGCTAAATAAGCGAAGCCAAAGTTAACTATGAAGTATGCGATAAGTAGTGCTCCAATAGTTTTTATTACTTTCATTGCTATATGGCGACCCCTTTATCGTTTCTATAACTTTGTCGAATAGCCTTTGATTTCCACTTGATTTCTGCTGACTCTATTCTCATTAGATCTTCTTCGTACATAGAGGCCCCCCCTAATAGAAGTTCATCTATATTCAGAAGCCGAGCTATTGCTTTATTCCACATTGACTTAAGGCCTCTCTTCTGAGATGGTTGGATGGTTACTTTCTTAATTAACCTTAGAAAGGTTATTAATGCTATAAGTAATTCGGTTTAATTCTTTTTGCGTTATGAATCTTGATATTTGCGATTACACTACATCCTTTTATTGCTTATCTTACTGACTCGCATTAACACATATAGCCATACAAAAGCGGTGATTTAAGATTATGAAAATATGATTTTCATGTCTAAAAACTATAGCCCTCAAGATTTCTTGTACGATCTTGCATATATTGCAGTCCTAATAGGAATTACCCTATTTGTCATTGGATCTTTTCCAGGTTTTTTGGGGAATATATCCCAAATATTTAAACCTTGAGTAATGGACTTATCATCTTTCTCAATGATTAAGGTTAATTCCAGTCTATTATTGACTTTTTTTTTCTTAGCCAATTTATTTATAATATATTTTTTAATTCTCACTCTTAAAAAAAATGTTGATAGACAAATAAATAGTCAAATAGATAAGATGATCCCTTTAAAAAGTCTAAGAGATAAAGTAAGAATTCAGATTAAATGGAGGTAAAATATCAACTTGTAAGAATTTTTACCATATTACTTTAAAATCTAATATGCTTAATAATAATTATTTGCTTGTAATTCTTATTCCATTATTTTCTTGAATCTATAGCTTATTTTTTAGAGCATTAAAATATTCCAGAGATCATCCAGGGGATTGCAATAACTGAAAACGCTAGTAGCAGACTAGTACTTCTCATGAATTTACTCCACAGGACTATGGTTTTTTCCCTTGAGCTAGAGATTATCCGATCAATTACAAACGAAATTAAAAATAGCAAAATCGAAATAGATTCTCCAAGATATTGATACCAAGTTAATTGAGTAAACCAAACAGATAGACGAGAAAATATCAAATCAATCATTTGAGCAATGTTAGAACTAATTTATTATAGTAAACATAAAATTTAATATTATTTGGCAAGAAAATATTAAATCCCATGTAATATTGCTAAGCACATTTAGCTTCAGGAATTTATACTGCCTAGTTATCAATTTCTAGTGTTTTCTTTCTCTATGTTTAGTCCATTAAGCTGAACTAGTCTCTCCCATATGCAGTCCTAAGATTTCCCAGGAATTTATATTGCTCCTGATTTGAACCAAGATTTTGAATAAGCTTGCTTATTGCAAATTGGGACTGCCTTGAGAATTTAGAGCGAACTCTAATAGGAGATGGTGCTTTTGTTGCTGTAGGCATTTGCGAAATCGTTTCTAAACTATGTTTTAGCGCATTTATTATATGAATACATAGAGAATTTATGCCCATTTCCCTTTTTCACTATTTTTGCTTCTTCTTTTAAAAATCCATTCCTCTCCGCGCTCTCTTTATAGCTAATGTTATCAATCCAAATAAATTAAATGTTTTTCAAGTTATACTTAGCGATACTAAAATTAATCTATTGATAAAGGCAAGCTCTACCATCAAATATTAATTTGAGCGTTGTCTTAGTCAATATAAGAAGATTTAAAACACTCCCTTTAAAGATCAAATGAACTTAGCGCGATTTTTAATATTGGATACTGTCTTAATATTACTAACATTAATTATTTACATTAACTTTAAAGATAATGAGCATAAACTCGCCACAGATTTCAATGTAAATGCTGAAACACTTCCTTCTCTAGAAGATATTTTAGAGATGGAAAATCTTGCTAAAAAAAATGGTAGTGGAATTGAGATTGACTCATTACTTGGGCATTGGCAATTCGTTTCCGTGTGGAAACAAAATGCAGATAAAGAAGATAAGCTTTCGAGCTCATTATTACGATTATTTTCAGCAAGTTTAGATTTACGAAAACTAACATCAGATAAAGATTTCCCAACTCTTTCGCTTTCTAATACTATTGAGTTTGGACCTTTGCTAATCAGGTTTCTAGGTTTAGGAGGAATTAGAGGCAAACAACCTCTTTTACCTTTCTTTTTTGAAAGAATAGAACTTAAATTAGGCAAACTTGTTCTTATAAATCGGCTCCTTAATGAACCAGATGAAAAAGACATGCCTTTTTTTTCGCTTATTGCTAAATCAAATAAAGACGGTTGGCTTGTTGCCAGAGGTCGAGGAGGAGGAATTGCTCTTTGGTTAATGAGCAATAAATGAGTCCTTAAGACTTGATTTATGCAGTTTTCTTTCGACTTGATATCGTCCGAAATAAAAATCTTTTACTAAGATAAGTAGAGATCACTTAGTATTCAGTGATATGAATATGATCGCCTTGGACGTTCTCTAAGTATTTAGCGGGGATTTTGGAAGACTGGATATAAGAGAATGGTGAAATACGAGGAAAAGCTGATGCACTTTTGCAACCTTATAACTTTTTAATTCCCTTTTATTGCAATTAAAAGACGATTGCGTAATTTTTATAACATAGATTTTTTTTTAAATGCAACAGATCAATTTTAAAGCAGTCAACTTTGCTTTAATGTTTGGACTTTCACTTTTAACTGCTTATTTCACTTTGCAAAATACAGCTTCAACAACTGTGAATCTGCTACCAGGTGTTTCAGGATCGCTTCCTATTGCCGCATTGGTAATCATCTCCTCAGGAATAGGTGCTTGTGGAGCTTGGTTTTTTGCTAGTTGGACAGATAAGTTGAGAGGTGATGAGATAAAAGAACTACAAAATACTAAGAGTCGAATCAAGGAATTAGAAGTAGATTTAATTAGGCTTAAAACAAAGCAGAACAACATATTCCCTTTCACCAGTTTCTCATCGGATAAATTACCTGCTCAAGATCACGAAGCAGCCTAATGATTTCTCTTGACAACTTTATTAGTCAGTATCTGTTTTAATTGGTTTGTATTAATTTGCTTTTATTTTAAATTCATAGTGATTAGGTTATAAAAAAATATATTAGATAATACTTTATTAAACTTAAAGTCAAGTCAAGTAACTTTATTCCCTTAAAGATCATATCTCTTATATTAAGCACTGCTAATGTTTTGGCAATGCTTAATATTTGTTTTAATAGCTATACGAAAAAATCAAGATTGGGATCTTCATCTGGAAGATCAAATTTAATATCATGTTCTCTTTTTAATCCATAAGCATCTGTGACCTTTATCATTAATTTTCCTAAAACTTCAGACCAAACTTCCTCTGTACTCAGCCACATTTTCTGACTAAATTCTTTATTAAAAACTTCATCACTTGCTCTTTTCTTATCAATTTCAAAAACCTTTTTGAGGCCTTCTTCGCTTAATAATGACTTTGCTTTATAATAACCCATCATCATCATTTTAAGACCAACCTTTTGTTGTTCATCCTCATATTTACGTAGAGCATCCTCCCTGCATTCCTTTGCAAAATCAGGTGTGATTTCCATTGCAATAAACATATACACTTATTAAGTATAACTTGCAATTTTTTAATCTGTTAGTTCAGCTATTAAAGATGTATAATTCTCTTCTTTTTTCTTTTATGCTTTTTTAAGAGGGACTATTGACTTTATATTCATTTTAGCTTTTTTGTTTATGCTTTCTCTTGCTTTCTCTTGCTTTCTTGAGGGAGTATTATCAATTAGGACTTAGACTATTATCTTTTAATTGATATATTAATTCTGTTGAGTCTATTTTCAGATAATCTGAAATCCTCCTAATCATACCTATTATAAATACCATCTCAGGTAGATTTTGCTGTTGGGCCTCTTCTAATGCAATTAATCTTTCCTTAGGAATATAGAGATTCTTAGAAAGTGATTCAATGGATAAGCTATCTTTTTCCCTCGCCTCCCTAATCATCTGGCCAATCTGCTTTAGGACTTTAAATTGTTTTTCATTCATCTAAATTATAGCTTATAATTCAATTATCC
Source organism: Prochlorococcus sp. MIT 0603 (assembly GCF_000760215.1). Taxonomy (NCBI): domain Bacteria; kingdom Bacillati; phylum Cyanobacteriota; class Cyanophyceae; order Synechococcales; family Prochlorococcaceae; genus Prochlorococcus; species Prochlorococcus sp. MIT 0603. Next base: position 265,058 of record NZ_JNAW01000002.1, read on the forward strand.
TTTTTTAGCAATTTTATTAACTTATTTCAACCTATTGTATATTAATATACTAAGTACTTTTGCAAAGTCAAAATCAATTCTTAATACCGGAGTGGCTTAAACCATTAATTCAATTGATTTTGAGGTAAACGAATAGCGATTAAATCCTTATACAATCAAAAGTAAACTAATTAGTTTCTTCTGAAATTAACTAATATCTTTTAAACTATATAAAAAGTCCAAAATGCATTACCACATTAAAATAGGCCAATTGAAAATCGGCCTATTTTAATGTGGTAATGCTTGAATTTATATTGATTAATTGTCCTCAACGTCAAATTTAGATAGGTTGGGCCCTGCAATGGCACCTACAACAACAAAAAGGATTAGGGAAACAGCTCCAGCTGCAGCTGCAGAAGGAGTGAATCCACCTATTGCGAAAGAAGCTAGAAGATTCATAAATAAAATGGAATATCAGGAGAGCATACAAACTTACTGTTGCATGGTAGGAGATTTATCTTAATTTCTTCGTATTTAGTTGGATTTAAAGAGGATGCCAAATAAAGCCTTTCTATAACTTTCCTGGATGGCTTCCTCTTAACTCTTCCTTTCTTCATCAATGCAATATTTAGAACAATATATTTCTTTTGCAATGATCCTGAAACTTATATAAATCCTAAAGAACCGGCAGTAAAGCCAATTGCCACGAAAAAGGCAAATTCGATTAAGTCCCTACTTCCAGTTGGAATAGAAGCTAATGCAATGCAAATTCGTTGAGCCATTTGATCCTTGTACTCACAGGAAAAGAGAAACTAATTAAAAATTTCTAAATCTGTGAGCAATAAGAGCAAAATTGATCAAAACATTATACTTTTTACTGATTTTTAAATAGGTTTCTTGGGTCACTGCGCCTACTAGCTAAGATTTTCATCAAAATCAGCACATCTATTTCTTTGAAGAAATTATTCAGAGGAATTTATAAAATAAAAAAAACCGCCCTAGGGCGGTTTTTTTCGTTGAGCTCAAAAAAGTGTTACCTAGTTTCCACTTTTCAGAGGCTCGCTCCTCACATAAGTATAATTACGTAAGTATTAGTTTTTGGCAAGCAATTAACTCGAGAAACTTCTTATTTCTTGGAATGCTGACAATTGAGACCCCTTTGTTCCTTCAAGTTAGTCTCTTTAGATCGTTTATAAAAAGAGAACTATTTTTTGATGTTCTATTGCTATAAAGCCTTTATGCTAATTTTTCAGGAATAATTAGAGAATAGTGATTCAGATTGTATTCTCATGAGCAATTTATAGATTTTCAAAGTCATTTTGCTATTTTCAGATTTACGAGACAAAAAAAATGGAAAAAACTAGGCTGATAGACTTAGATTATTAAAGTGATTCTTAAATGAGCACGAAGCTTGTTTTCCTTTACGACGGTCAATGCCCATTTTGCAATAAGTTTGCAGAGCTACTCGAATTAAAAAGCTCTATTCCGAATCTTTCCATTATTGATGGAAGGACTCACCCTAGAGAAATTAATGACTTATTGAAAAATGGTTACGACCTTGATAATGGAGCAATTCTATTAAAAAACAAAGAAATCTTGCATGGATCTAGTGCTATTAATTGGATCTGTTCCCAGATTGAAAACCCTTCAAATTCATTGCTTAAAATACTTGCCATAACCTTCTCTTCCAGCAAAAGAACTGATTTTATATTCCCTTTTCTTCTGATTGCTAGAAGAACACTACTTTTTTTTAAAGGTGTCCCAAATAAGATTAGGTTTTGATGTCATCAAAAATTGTTTAGTTAAGAGCTTTAATCTTATTTTTTCTAGCAATTACAAATGCTATTAATCCTGCAGCTAAATGAACTGTGAATTTTGTTTTTTCATTTAACATGACTGGAGGGTGTATATAGCCTGCGATAAAAATCACTGTAAAAGGAAGCACTGCAAGCTTTAGTGAGCTTTGACGGATACCCCAAAAGATACATGAAAGAGGTGAAGTTAGTATTGTAATTATTCCTATGAATAAGGGATTGCATTTTCCTCTGCGATAAGAAGATATAGATAGGTCTCTTTTGCATTCAGAAAGCTGTTGCTTGTCTAGTCTGAAGTATTCAGTTTGAGGAATTCGCGCATGCTTATATTTTTTATGCAATTTTTTTTCTAGCTCTTCATATTCATCTATTTTTAATACCTTTAATATTTGATCTGGTTTGAGAACTTTCATACGGTGATTGATATTTCTGGTAACCCCAATCTTAAAAAGATCTTTATTTCTTATAAGATAAATGTGACCAGCCATTTGCCTGCCAAATCTATTTCAATCTTAGGCCTTTCTTTTTAGTAAATTGACCCTATCCTAAACTTTTAATCAACCCATTCCCAAGGATTCGACAGAGCTATTCTTGATTCCTTAGGATTTGGTATTGACCTTAAAGCTTTCAGGCCTCTTTGGACCTTATTTGGTTATATAAGATTGTCGTTCATGTAAAAGTTACTTTATACAGATATTTTTCTCCATATAGCGATTTCAATCACCAAAACAAGAGGGCAAGGCTAACCAGACCTCTTAAAAAAACGAGTAAAAATTAGGCTTTAATCTTTGGCAACATATACATCCTTTGCGTAGAAACTTGTATAGCCCTCTTTAGCTCTCCAACGGAAAAGCACTATGTGAACAGGGATTACGAACAAGGCATGGAAAAAGGTAAGTAGGTAAAAATCCCAAGGAATACCTGGTTGGCCATACATTGCGAAAAGGTTTGATAAGTGCATTGAGCCTGATAATTCATTTATTCCTCTATGATTTTGCCTGTAAACATCGTTATTAGTCCCATCAATATTTAAAAATTAATACCTATTGAAAAGTAATTGTTGCTTTTTTAATTAATCCAACAAACGAAACTCAAGCAGCATTGCCAATATATCCAGGTGAAAATACATGGGATCCTGTCCCGTCACCATCTTGATCGTTGTCATCATCATCAAATCCAGAAACAAGTGCGCATAATCCTCCTAGAGATAGAACCGCAGAAAAAACTATGGTAAAGAAATCTGACTCCACGATGAAAAAAAAATTTCTCCGACCTTAATTGATTTTTGACTTATCTGTGACAAGTCAAATCCAAGAGAATATTTTATATCCACTCAAGAGAACCAATAACCAAGAAATAGATAATGTTTTAGCCGAGTAAATATTCTCTTCGATGGGATAGATTTAATCTTATTTCGTTGTTCTCAGCTCCTTTTGGAAATGAATGCTGTTTTTGCTGTTTTGGCACCAGCAATTAAAACTTTTTTATTTGTTGTTGCGATAATGGGACCTGTATGTATTGCAGCCCTGATTTTGTTTTTGAAAAAGATTGAAAAGAAAGAACCTGGACGTATTAGATGGCGCTAGGGGCTGGCGTGTTGTTCAAAGTACTTATGTTTAGGGCTTTGAATAGTTATTTTGTGGGAAGCCATCCCATTAAGATCTTGTTTACTACTAATTCAGCTTAATTATCTTGTTAGCAAATGATTGATATGTATCTGGATCACAAGTAAGGAGAATTATCTGTAATCCTTTATCAGCTGCTTGAAAAAGCATTTTTTTAACAAGTGGGATCCTTTCTGGGTCGGAATTAGTAAAGGCATCGTCAAAGATGATAGGTAGGCATCCGTTGTGATCATTTTTGAGGACTTCGGCCATTGATAGACGCAATGCTGCTGATAATTGTTCTTTCATTCCACCGCTTAATTCTTCGAAATCGTATAGCTCTTTCCCTCTCTGTAATTGAATTGAATTAAAGCCAGTGGATTGATCAAAACTTAGTTTTGCAATTGGATCACTTGAGAGTAATGGCTTCAGATATTTCCCGATAGATTTCCCTAAAGGTTGGGTATAACGATTGGAGAGCTCTGATTGAGCTTTGAGAAAAAGCTCTTGTAGCAGTTTTTGTGCTTCAGTTAGTCGCTTAAGACTGTCATGGTCATTTTTGACTGCTTCCAGATGCACTATTGCTTCTTCAACGGCTGCATATGGGTTGTTGCTACTTATTGCTTCACAATTCCTCTTGGCTGCTCCTTTTTGTGCAAGTAGAGTTTCTTTTCTCTGATCAAGAGATTTAAGCTGGACATCTACGTTATTTAATTGACTCGCAATATCTAGTTGCGTAAATGATGTGACTTTGTGTTTTAAACTAAGCAAATGATCTTCTAATTTGCTTAGTTGCTTTTTGATTGATTTCAATTGATTCTTTTGAGTTTGTTGACTCCCATGCTCTTTGTAAATAGTGTTTAATTGCTCTTTCGAGAAAAGAAGTTCACTATCAATTACCTTCAAGTTTGTATTGGCTTCAGTTTGAGAGATCCTGAAACTCTCTAGATTGGTTTGACCTAATTGCATTTCATTTTCTGCGTTTTTCAAAGCAGAAGAAGCGTGAGAAAATTTTTCCTGGCATTCCTTTTGAAGTTTGCTAAGTGTATGAGGATCTTTTATAGGAGAAAGCTCTCGATATGTATTTTGGTGACGTTCTTTAAGGGCTAGCAGATGGCTTTCTATGTCAATCGCTCTTGACTTGAAATCATCTAATGACTTTTGCGTATTTAGAATATCTTGCTGGCTATATATACCGAGAACTTTTAGTTGTTGTTCAAGTTGGGATCTCTCCTCAAACTCTTTTTCGGCTACTTCCAAAGATTTCAATTTAAAAGCAGATAATTTTCTCAAAAATTCTTTTTTAGTATCTTGATAGGCCTCCTGTAAACCGTTCAGTGCATTCCTCCCCCCAGGTGTGATTTCCAAAGAGATGTCATCGCCTATTTTTATTTCAAAAACCTCATTGAAGCTTTTGCTTCCCTTCGGTCTAATTTCTTCCCCATTGATAAAGATGTTTTGATTGGATTGCAGAACTTTGACATTAGTTGACATTGCCTCTAACCGTGTGTGAATATCCCTAATCTTTTGATTTAGATTTTGTAAGTTCTCTAAATCGCCACGTTCTATTTTTGATAATAAAGCTATGTTTTCGTTAATTTGTTTGCGATCCTTTAAAGCTTTATTCATTATGTTTAGATCAGAAGCTAATCTCGCTATCCTTTCTTGAGTAGTTAATTGTTCTGAGATTGCTTGTAGGAGAGAACGTTTTTGATCTAAGGATTGAAGATTTTGTTTGAGACTCTTCAGATTTTCTTGTTTTATTTCCAGCTCATTGATGAAAACTAGTTCTTTTGCTTTTTGCTTGCTCACATAGCTGTGCAAATTTTTTTGTTCTTCTTCTTTTATTTTGATTTTTCCTTGAAGTTGATCAATGCTTAATAAGGCTTTTTCTATTGTTTGGTGTTGCAGCCGAATTGGTTCTAATTCCTTTTCAGTAGGATTGATGCTTGCTTTTAGTTTTTGATAGCCGTCTTCTTGTATCGATAAGATTCGTTTTTGTTCTAGTAATTGTTTTACCTCTTTATTTTGAAGATTTTCAATTTCCTTGGTGACTTCAACAAGTTCTTCGCTGGACTGTTCATATTCTCGTTGTCTTTCGCGTGCCAACCTAAGTGCCGTTTCAGCGGTGTTTAATTCTTCTTTGCGTTGATAAAAAGGAGAATTTTTTTTAATACCACGACTAGAGAAATTTTCGTTAATTGCGTTCTCAATTTGTTTTACGACATATTGGTCATGGGACGATTGCTGAACAACAGTTCCCCCTTTCTTTTCTAATTGAATTAGTAGTGAATCGAAGTCGTAATAGCTTTTAGGGTTTTTCAGAAGGTCTTTACTTGACGAGCCTTGCGTTACCCAAAGATGCCCCCAGCGACTAGGGAGAAGTTTCTTTGCTTGACGACTACTTAGAGACTCTTTGACTCCTAGGATGCTTGCTAAGCACTCTTCTGCCTGGGCACCTAAGAGTTGTTCCCCATTGGCTTCATTAAGTAGAGTTATCTGGCCAGATGTCCCAGTAAAAGATTTCCGCAAAGTATAAATCTTATCTTTAGCTTCGAATTGGAGTTGGATTGTTGGATGACCTAAATGCAACCTTGATCTAAGGACTTCAACAGAAGCACCAGTTGCTGTTGCTTTTAGAAATAAGGTCTTATGCAGAGCTTCTATCAGTGTACTTTTTCCTGTTTCATTCGCTCCACTAATTAATGTTATACGTGGTGAGAAATCTATACTTAGGTCGGCATGCAGCCTTACATTTTGAATTCGACAATTAATAAGACGCATTGTATCTAATTTTTCATTGCCATTCTATGCAATTCGCAAAGAGCAATATGAGTAATTGAATCATGGCTTCCGCTTTTGCCTCCCTCTGCCTTCAAGCGCTCTTGCAACTGATTTGCGACTTGAGCAATTAGTGGATCTTCAAAAGAGTTTGTTAGTTGCTCTATTTCTTCATCTTTAGGGATCTCTTGGCAGTTGTCTTTTATTTTAAGCCTTATTAATTTGTTTTGAAGATCTTTTTTTAGCAATTCATATCGTTTGTAGCCAGACAAACTAAGTCGACCACTTATTGCAATGCTAAGGAGATCTCGTGAAATACGGCTAGAAGTAAGTTTATCTACTTGGCGTTCAAATCGATCTAAATCTTTGTCACTGCTAAATTCAAAACTCATGTTGTGCCATTGTATGAATCCTGTTGGGAGTGGGGTCACTTGTGGAGTTTCACCTCTAGATACTTCTACTTGTAAAACTTGACCACGTTGATTATCCTTCCCTTGATTAAAGCGATCTGGCTCTGGTGTCCCTGAATACCAAGCCTTTTTGCTTACTTGCTTTAAATTGTGCCAATCACCTAATGCAATGTAGTCAATTTCAGTATCAGGAAGATCTTGTAAATTAATTATTCCGTTGCTTATAGGCATTGTTTTGTTTTCTAAACTATAGTCCTGGCCTTTGAAATCATGAACTCCACCATGAGCAAGAATGATACGGGGCTTTGTCGATGATAAAGTTTTCCAGTCTAGCTTCCTTATCCATATAGTTGGATCACGACTATCTCTATTCCTTACTAATGGACATGGAAGAATAACAGCATCTGCAAGTTCAACTGGTTTTGGCTCAAGTAACAATATAAGGTTAGGAGCTATTTGTGGTTGGTATTTTTTGAAATTCTCGCTGTGCCAAACTGTTCCAAGAGCTCCATGGTCATGATTGCCAGGAATAACAATTACAGGAATATTTATTTCTCTTATGCTTTCTAGTACTTCTGCGACAGTGGAAACCGATGGCGTTGGAGAGTCGAATAAATCTCCTGCTATAAGAACAAAATCCGAATCAAGTTCCTTTGCCTTATCTTTAATGCGAGCTATGACATTTAAGCGCTCTTGCCTAAGCTTGAATCGCTTTTGTTCATCAGTTACTTTTAAATATGGCTTGCCTATTTGCCAATCAGCTGTGTGAATAAAATTTGCCAATTTTAATATTTCTCGAGGTTGTATCTATGTGTTTTTCATTATCCGGCAAAGCACATGTAATTGCAGAATTGTAGCAACAGTAGTTAGCCTAATTTTTCCAATGATAGCTCTTGGTATCCAAAAGAGATGAGTGTTTTCTCTCTAGTACGTAAGTATTATCCTGGTGTATGTATGTCCCCTCCGTTGTCTGGCGAAACTACTTCCACTGAAGATTGTTCCTTTAGCTTCCTCTCTGCTAGGCCTGGGGATATTGTGGCTATCTCTTCTTCACGAGATTCCCTGCTGGATTGGTGGGCGGGGCGAATAATTAGTCGAGTGGGTAGTTCAATTGACCCCACTGCGAATAGCCTTTTTCAAGTAATTGATATTGACACTGGGAATGTCAAAATTGTTAATGCGGATATTGTTAGAGGCATTATTCAACATGCTATTTGAATAAAACCTATAGGAGAGCTACTTAAAGACTTCATGGACGCCTTTCAGTAGAAATGAGTATCGATTAAAATAACCGTATGAAATTCTCTGCTAATCAACCTTGGCGTTTATGGCTTTTCGTTATTGCGCTAAATTTAGTTGCTTTTATAGGCTTGTTCTTTTTAAAAGCAAAGGGAATTGACTTGTACTCTTTTAGGGGTGGTAGCTAATTGAGAAGTTGAATAAATAATTAAGTGGTTTTAATTCTTCTCAAGAAAATTTCTGTTTCTAGGGTTTAGTCGAAATAACAACAATTAGATGTATGAATTGTTGGCTTGATGGTTTGTTTTGATCTCTAAAAAAGGTTGTCATCATCATTATTAAAGGAGCAATAAATGCAAAAACAGCTATTAGTGCAAAGATCTGAGTAGGTTTAACTAATGGCTTTCTCTCTAATGGATCACCACATTGTGAACAGATCAAAACGCCATCTATTCTCTTCTGATGAGATTGATAGTTAGGTGAGCAATAGGGGCAGTAGTAACGACTCACTGTAATTAGGTTTTAGTGTTATGGAATGGTGTTATTTGACCTGTAGTAGCTAGGAAAATCAAAGAACTTTTTTTGTCCTCTAACTTTAATATTAATAATTTTGATAGTTTGATTAGTTCATCAATTGGGAGTATTTTCTTGTTTAGAAAGGTGACAATATCTTTTTGTTCTTTAATAGGTGGTACGGGGATTTTTATTTGTTGGAAATCTTCTTTTCGGAAAGAAGGCTTAATATATTTTGGTATTCTATCTTTTTCTAATTGAAATATACCTTTAAGGCAATATTCCAAATAACTCATAAGGCAGGAGTTATCTTTTGACGAAATTATCATACAGTTTTGAGAAAGACTAAATCGCCCTTGAATGCGCCTCACACTCATTGCTTTTTCCCCAACAGTAGTAGAAAGGATAACTCCTTCTTTATTAACTTCAAATTCATATTGATTTATAGATGCCATTATTCCATTATTCTCTGTTTGTCCACTGTATACTGGATAAGGACCTTTATTTTTAGAGCAAAACTCTTTTGTTAACTTATTAGATCTGCTTCCTTTTTTTGTTCTTAATAAGAGAGATAAGCTTTTTAATTTCCAGTGCTTAGGAATATCACCTAGCAATCTTAAACCTGAATATTTCATGGATTTATTAGGCTCTAAGCCTTTTGTAATTGAATTTAGAATCAAGACATTTCTTTTTTCTTCTAGTAACGTAATTAGTTTGAGATGTTTGTCTATTAATAGATTAATAGGATTAATCTTTTCATCTAAGAATTTGTATATTAAATGTTGCTCAGGCTTAGATGGGAAAGGGAAACTAAGTGATTTTATTGTTGTAATATTAATATTTGATTGTGCTCCTCCCATCGCCAATGAAAGAAGGAATTCCCTCATCGCAATAAAGGTGTAAAAGATAAATTTTGATTCATATTGATTTGAAGGTGGTAATACACAGCATGCTTGATTTACTGTCGCGGGGAATTTTAAAAGAGAGACTTTTCCTATTGTTGCGCCATACATTGCAACAACTATTGAATTAGAAGGATAGACTTTCAATGCAGAGTATTTGTTTAATGTGTTATCTGTAATTAGATGTTGGCATTCCTTTAATTCATCATCATTCAAGTCACCTGTTAATACCCAAGGAATACTCCCTTCAATAAGACCATCCTTAATATCTTTAATTGGTGTTGTACCGCTCCCAATCCCTTTGCAAAATCTAGTTAATTGCTTGATTTGCCAGTGGGAAGGTATCTTTTCAGCCCATGGAATATTCCTATTATTATAAGAGCTATATCCTTTGTACTTCACTGCAGAATGTCTTCTGTTATTTCAGCAATAGAGCAAGCTAAATCTTTTATCTCTTTGTCCAATTCTTTCAATGACTTGTGGCTTTTGACTTTATAGAAGAATCTATTAAATAAGACTTGGTAGCCAATCTTTGTTTTACTCTTTTCAATCCAGGCATCAGGGTGATTAGGTAAAACTTCTTGTTCTAGGTGCTTTTCTATTTCTTCAGATAAAGGAAGAATCTCAATCTCTCTTAGATCTCTATCAGCTTTAGGTTTGTATTGCTTAGTAACGATTGGTTTGCCACCATTTATATTGATGGGCCTGTCTATTGTGATTGACCTATAGCCGAAATCTTCATTGTTCAATATTTTGCAGATTGATTTGCCGTCTTGACTGGTTTCTTTAAAAGATTTGAATATTTCTGAGATCTTGGAGATATGAAAATCCTCTAGTGTTTTTCTTTTTTTGCCTAAACTTTTACTCAATTTAGTTGAAAAACAACTTGCATCAATTAACTGAACTTTCCCAGTACGGTCAGGTGATTTTTTATTGGTAATAATCCAAATATAAGTACTAATGCTTGTGTTATAGAACAATTCTTCAGGTAATTGGATAATTGCTTCCACTAAATCATTTTCAAAAATATGGCGTCGTATTTGACTTTCGCCAGACCCTGCTCCACCAATGAACATTGGTGAACCATTTAAAACAATTGCAATACGACTACCTCCATTGCATCTTGGCTGCATTTTTGAAATCAGATGCATTAGGAATAAAAGGGACCCATCGCTAATCCTTGGTAGACCTGGACCAAAGCGACCGGTAAAGCCTTTCGAAAAGTGTTCTGCCTTTACTGCCTCTTGGGCATTTCTCCACTCAACTCCAAAAGGAGGGTTGGATAACATGTAGTCGTATTTTTGAGTACAGTGCTGGTCATTGGAGAGTGTGTTCCCTAGAGAAATATTTTTAATATCTTGTCCTTTAATGAGCATATCTGCTTTGCAAATTGCATAGGCTTCAGAATTGATTTCTTGGCCACACATCATAATTTGAATTGAAGGATTAATACTTCTTAAATGTTCCTCTGCTGCACTTAGCATTCCTCCTGTTCCAGCAGTGGGATCGTAGAGCTTTCTTATGATGCCTTCTCTTGTAGTAACTTCGTTGTCTTTAATAAAAAGAAGGCTCACCATTAAGCGAATTACTTCCCGAGGGGTGAAGTGCTCTCCTGAGATTTCATTAGATAGCTCTGAAAACTTGCGAATCAGCTCTTCAAAAATCATTCCCATCATGTGATTGCTAACAGTGTCCGGATGCAAGTCGATTAGGGAAAATTTCTCGATTATTAAGTAAAGGAGATTTATCTTTTGAAGATGCTCAATTTGGCTGTCAAAGTTAAATTTCTCAAAAATGTCTTGAACCTCATGATTGAAGGATTGTATGTATGCTCTTAACTTTCTAAGAACAAGGAGTTCGTTCGAATTTTTTGTTAATTCTATAAATGTGCTTTTTATATTTTGAGTGGTAAATTCCTTGCCCTTATCAAGAAGAAGCGATTTTGGATTAAGTCCATAATCCATATGAAATCCATTGAATTTTACTGCTGATGAATTAGCAGCTTGGAGCACACAATCAAGACGTCTTAATACTGTGAAGGGGAGAATGATTTTGGCATATTCAGATTTTTTGTAATTATCACGAAGCAAATCAGCTACTGACCAGATAAATGCAGTGGGTAAGATTCCTGCCAAAGTACCTGCAAATTACTAATTAGAGTTTGACGTGCTTTCTTTAATCTTGCTTGGACTTTCTTTACATCATGATTTTGTGGTCTTGTTCTATCTTGAAAATCGAGGTATTCATCAATGAAGGTTATGTCCCTAAAGAACTTTATATTCTAATTTGAAAGTACAGCTTAGGTAATTCTAGAAACTTGGATTGTCAGCTAAATATTTTTCACGTAATGGTTTATGTACTTGTTTACGGATATACGAATCTAATTGGTTTGGGTTAATTCTTTAGCTAAAGTTTATTTGCGCGGGTGTAGTTCAGTGGTAGAACGTAAGCTTCCCAAGCTTAATGTCGCCAGTTCGAGCCTGGTCATCCGCTTGATCTTTTCGTTATTGGGTTATAAAAGTCTATTATGTTCAACTTGGCTTAACAACTGAAGCGCTAGAGTTTTGCAGTTAAAATAGAGTAGCCATTCAAAGGTATTTTTATTTAGTGCAATGATATTGTTTTAAGTATCAGTGTTTGATGATACTCAATTAATTAAATCTGAAGTAAAGCTTACAAAAAAGTAGTTGTTGTAAATAATTAGCTAGTAATTAAATAGCCTGATATATAGAGATGGTTGCTTTTGCTAGGGCAAGAACAAGATCATTGCTTTCTAAGCTATGGCCAATGATAGTACCTGAGAGGATTCCTGATAAGTTGAATCAACCTGATTCAGAACAATTTAATGAAAGTAGAATTGATCAGAAAGAATCATTCTTTAATGCGATAAAAGATGGAGGTATATGGTTCTCTTGAAGTATGAGGTGATTCAGCATAGATACTTGATTTAACAATTGTTTGGATTCTGAAAGTTGTTCTCAGCCCACATCGGTTCCTTTTCAAAGATATCCCTTTTTGATGAAGGCCTATAACTATGAAGTTTTTCAATCTTTTGAGCCCATTCACCAGAGAACCCTTTTAAACCTTTAACTATGGATGGATGAGAAAAATTTATTTTCTTTCTTGTTATTAATAAACTTAGGACTCTTTCAAATAAATTAGGCTCTGCATATAAGTCTATCCAGAAATCATAGATTTCTTCTAACACTGTGAGTGGAAGGTCATATGAAATTCCTTCAACTGGATTTTTTATTTTATATCCATCACTCCTACAGGCATCTAAAAGGTTCTCAATATTCATTTCAATTGCTTTTAAGATTTCCTTGGCCGCCATGATCCCAATGAGTTCTTTTCTGTAGCATTCAAGGAAGTATTTATTTTCGTTTAAAGGGTCAGCATTAGGAGAGAAGCTAATTTCCCAAAAACCTTCACCTTCTTTTTCCCCACTGACCAAGTATAGGAATTGAGAATCGTTCACGTCTATTACACCCATGAAAAATAAAGGTTGACAGTCTCTTGAATAGAATAAAATCTAATATCTTTACTTATGTTATAGCTATAAGAGATGAGGCATTAAATAATTCTGCTAATGGTCATTAATATAAATCTTAAAAAGTACTCTTTTCATTTGTTTTCCAGAATTAATCAAGGAATTGGCGTGCTTGAGAAAATCGATCTTGTTTAAAATATGATTTAGAGAGTTTGGCTAAATTTTAATTAGATCAATTTTTAGGTTATGTTTGACATATAGATGATTCTTTTCTGCAATGGCCTTCTTTAAGAAGGTGATCGTATTTGCATTTACTTTAATATCTATTGGCACTGCAATTACATCATGTAGCTCCTCAGATGGATCAAGAATCCGCCTCAATGGTGCTGGGGCAACATTCCCATCGAAAATTTACACACGCTGGTTCTCTGATTTGGCTGCTTTAGATGGCCCTAGAATTAATTACCAAGCAATAGGTTCTGGATCTGGTCGAAAAGCCTTTATTGATCAAACAGTTGACTTTGGTGCATCTGATGAACCAATGAAAGAAAAAGATATTCAAAAAATAAATCGAGGCCTTTTGCAAATTCCAATGATTGGGGGGACGATTGCTTTTGCTTATAACTACAAGTGTGACTTGGAGTTGACTCAAGAAAAAGCAGTGCAAGTTGCAATGGGTAAAATTAATAATTGGAGAGATCTTGGATGCCCTGCCGGGAAACTTACATGGGTTCACCGTTCTGATGGCTCAGGTACGACCAAGGCTTTCACTAATTCAATGCAGGCTTTTTCCGAAAACTGGACTCTTGGAACAGGTAAATCTATTAAATGGCTTGCTGGTGTAGGTGGGAAAGGAAATGCAGGGGTGGCAAGCTTTATTCGTAATACGCCAGGGGCTATTGGATATTTAAATCAGTCTTATGTAAAAGGTGGGATAAAGTCTGCTGCAGTTCTGAACCTTTTTGGGGAATTTGTTAAACCGTCTTCAGAGGCAGGTGCAAAAGCACTGTCTTCTATACAGTTGGATTCTAATCTTGTAGGAAGTGACCCTAACCCAAAGATTGAAGGTGCATATCCCATAGCAACTTTAACTTGGCTTCTTGTATATAAAACAGGAAATGGTCGGAATCTTGATAGCATTAAAACAATGATTAACTATATGTTAGGCGATGAGTCTCAATCAAAAGCAACTAGCCTTGGATATGTCCCTTTAGAAGGGAAAATACTTGAGAAATCCCGTATGAGTTTACTAGAGATTATCAATTAAAAGCCAAGAACTTATACTTTTCGGAAAGTATAACCATTTATTATTAAAGTTATTCGATGTGTGCTTAGTCTATCGAAAGTTTAAATATATCCAGCTGAAAATTTTTCTTTCATTCTTATGACATCGACCTTAGGTCTAAGTATATAGGATATATGGAAGATTTACTAAATACTATAAAACACCCGATTGAAGGGTGTGCTTACCTAGCTTGCATAGGTGTATTTGTACGCTGGCAATTTCCTAAGACGTGGAATAAATTTCTTGACATGATTTCAGCAAAACAACTACATGACTGAAAAGCCTATCGAAAACAAGTATCTCCCATGATCCTTATCTTCCCAAATGTGCCTTTATAAGCTCTTCTGCTTAGGAAGAATTTTGGAGGGACAGATAAGGCTACTTTTAATGGAGTTCCTTTCCCATTGCTTTGAATGATAACATTCTTAGCGCAAACCCAGGCTTCATTCCGTATTATCCCTGGCCAGGAAACCCATAAACCACCTGCTACACCTAAAAAGACCAGGTACAATCTCTTAACCATACATTTCAAC